>NZ_JAMYSG010000007.1:0-257025 GCF_040321815.1 Mesorhizobium sp. M0239 | reverse complement strand
GGGCGATCATGCCCCCGTGTCGTCAAAAAGCTACCAGCCAAATATCCTGTCAGAACACTGAAGGTGCCTAAGTGAACTGCATTAGCCCAATGGGCGGCGTTTTTCGTTTGTAGCCAATTGATTTCGTTGCATCCGAGCAGAGACTCCAGCCAAAGGATTGACCCTTCGCCATGGTTGCGGCACCCTTGGCCGTGGGTTGGGTGTCACGAACAAGGCGCCTATGGATGTCGAAGAAGTTGAAAGCTGCAATCATTGCAGCCCTTGTCGCTCTGGCTGCTGGTTTCGCCGTCAGCAACGGGCTGATAAGCCAGCAGACGGCCGATGAGATCAAGGCCAGGACTGACCAGGTTCTGACCGAGGAAGAGGCCGCACAGCCTGCGCCTCAGCCTGACAGCCCCGCCCCGCCTTCCACGGAACCCGCACCGCAGGCTCCGGCCCCTCCCGCCGCGGCACCCCCGCAAGGATCACAACCGGGTCAATGAAGAAGCCCCGCCAGAATGGGCTCCTCTCGTGCGATCGTGCCATCACCATACCTGCTGAGTGTATCGTTTTAATACAATCGCCGATTGGTAGACTTGCGCCACGGATAGGCAGTTAGTTTCAGCGTCAGGCAAAAAGGGGGGAAATGCCTCGCACTGGGAGAAAACGATGTCCGTACAAAAAGGCGACTTTCGAACCAACAGAGCCGACTACGTGATTGCCGCGATGCATGGCGGAGTGACCGCCGAAGACAGCGTTCGAGACGAGAACCTGGCAAGGAGAAAGAAGTCCCTGTGGCTGAAGGAGCGGCGATCGGCCAAGTCGGCTGAGAACCCGTTGGACAGCTCGCCGCTGTCTAAAAGAAGCCCTCGCGGTTAGCGATTTACAATCACCCTTCCGCGATCACACCATATCCGCACACAACCCACTCACCCATATTGCAGGTGCCGCCGTCGGTGTTGACTAGCTCCGACGGCGGCCTAGTTCGTGGCGAAATAACCTCCGTTTTTTGAGAAGACGGCGGGACTAAGGTCTTGTGCCCTACACGCAAAGGTCCGAGTGGTCCTGTTAGGTTCCGGAAATGTCTCTTGGACGTTCCGCTATTTTATCCAATTGAAATTTAGCGTTACCGTGTATTCTCGCCCGATAGCGGCGCCTGATCCGGCTGCCCGCATCCGCCCTGGCTGAGTCCCCTCAGCCGATGCGCTCACCGCTCTTCGGATCGAATAGATGCAGCTGGTGTGGTTCGGCCGCCAACCGTACCTCGTCGCCGGGCTTCACGCCGGCACGGCCCATGGCAAAGACGCAAAGCTGCTGGCTGGCCAGCTTGACGTAGAACTGCGTCGAAAGCCCGAGCGGCTCGACCACCCTCACCTCGCCCTTCAACGCGCCGTCATCCGCCAATTTTATATGCTCGGGCCGCAAACCGACGGTGATTGCGTCACCATCCTTGAGCGGCAGGCCTTCCGGCAGCCTCAGCGCCTGGCCATCGGTCAGCACGGCCTCCGGGGTAGCGCCCTCCCGAACCGTCGCCGGCAGGAAATTCATGCCGGGTGAGCCGATGAAACCGGCGACGAACATGTTGGCCGGCCGATCATAGAGATCAAGCGGCGCGCCGACCTGCTGGATCAGCCCGTCATGCATGACGACGATCCGGTCGGCCATGGTCATCGCCTCGATCTGGTCGTGCGTGACATAAACCGATGTCGTCTTCAGCTGCTGGTGCAGCGCCTTGATCTCGGCGCGCATATGGACGCGCAGCTTGGCGTCGAGGTTCGACAGCGGCTCGTCGAACAGGAAGACCTTGGGGTCGCGCACGATGGCACGGCCCATGGCGACGCGCTGGCGCTGGCCGCCGGACAATTGCCGCGGCAGGCGCTGCAGGAACGTGTCGAGCCCGAGCCGCTTGGCGGCGCCGTCCACCCTGGCGTCGATCGTCGTCTTCTGCGCCTTCTTCAGGAGCAGGCTGAAGCCCATGTTCTTCGACACGTCCATATGCGGATAGAGCGCGTAGGACTGGAACACCATGGCGATGTCGCGGTCCTTGGGTGCCACGTCATTGACCAGCCGCTCGCCGATGCGGATCTCGCCGCCGGAAGCCTCCTCCAGCCCGGCGATCATGCGCAAGAGCGTGGACTTGCCGCAGCCTGACGGGCCGACCAGGACGACGAACTCGCCATCGGCGATTTCAAGGTCGACCGCGTGCAGGACGCGGACGGCGCCATAGTCCTTGCGGACCTTTTCGAGCGTAACAGAGGCCATCGATCTATCCTTTGACGGCGCCGGCGGTCAGGCCGGTGACGAGATAGCGTTGCAGGAAGGCGAAGAAGATACAGACCGGGATCAGCGCCAGGATGGACGCCGCCATCATCTGTCCCCAGTCGACGGCGAACTTGCCGATGAAGGTGAGCAAGCCGACGGCAAAGGTCTTTTGGTCGTCGCTGGAAATCAGCATCAGCGCGAACAGAAGCTCGCTCCAGGCGGCGGTGAAGACGAAGCCGAGCGTTGCGCCCATGCCCGGTAGCGTCAACGGCACGATCACCTTGCGCATCGCCTGCGCTCGGGTGCAGCCGTCGATCATCGCGGCCTCCTCCAAATCCTTTGGAATGCCGTCGAAGAAGGACTGCATCAGGAAGGTGGCAAAGGCCGTGTTGAAGGCGGTGTAGATGATGATCAGCCCGGTCAGGCTGTTGATCAGGCCGATCTGACCCATCACGCGGTAGATCGGCGGAATGACCATCACCAGCGGAAAGGTCTGGGTCAAAAGCAACATCAGCGCAAGTGCTGCCTTGCCGCGAAAGGTGAAGCGCGACATGGCATAACCGGCGAGCGTGGCGATGATTGTCACCAATGCCGCCGTCGATACCGAGACGATGACGCTGTTGAGGAAATAGCGCGGGAAATCGGTGGCCTCGAGCACGGTGACGAAATTCTTCAACGTCATCTGCGACGGCCAGAACGTGATGCCTTCGGAATAGAGCAGCCGCTCCGGCGTGACCGAGATCTTCAGCGTCCAGTAGATCGGGAACAGGGCAAAGAGCACGTAGGCCGCGATTGCCGCGTAGAGGCCGATGCCGCCGAAGAAGCGCTGCGAGGTTGAGCGTCCTGCGATCATCAGACGTGCCTCACCAGGGTGCGGCGGATACCGATCAGCGCAATCGCATAAGCAATGAGCAGGACGAGCAGCAGCACCGCCACCGCCGAGGCATAGCCCTTGTCCAGCGATTTGAAGGCGCTGACATAGATGTAGACCGGCACCGTGTTGGTCGAGCCGGCTGGCCCGCCCTCCGTCATGACGAAGATCAGGTCGGCGAAGGTGGCGATCCAGATGGTGCGCAACATCACGGTGATGGCGATGGTCGGCGCCAGAAACGGCAGCGTCACCTTGGTGAAGCGCTGCCAAGGCGAAGCGCCGTCGATGGCCGCTGCCTCATGCAGTTCCGACGGAATGGATTTCAGCGCCGCCAAGAGCGTGATGGCGAAGAACGGAATGCCGAACCAGATGTTGGCGACGATCGGCCCCCACATGGCGGTTGAGGGATCGGAAAGCACATTGGTCGGCTGGGCTTTCAGCCCCAACGCAAACAACCAGTGCGGCAATGGGCCGATGATGGGATTGAACAGCCAGGCCCAGGTCAGGCCCGACAAGAAGGACGGCACCGCCCAGGGCAGGAACACCAGGGCTTGCACGGCCTTGCGGCCGCGAAATGGCTTGTCGAGCAGCAGCGCCAGGCCGAGGCCAAGGAAGAACTGGAAAAACAGACTGGCGACGGTCCACCACAACGTGTTGACCAGCGCCTGCCCCAGCACCTGATCCGACAGCATCGCCTGATACTGCCCAAGCCCGACATATTCGGACTTGAACGCCGAGAATTTGCGGAAGGAGTAGCTGATGCCGATGACCAGCGGCACCAGAAGCACCACGACCAGCAGGATGATCGCCGGGCTGAGATAGAGCCATGGCTCGATTGCGGCGTGGGATAACCGCTTGCGGCGCGGCTGGCCGGCGGATCGTATTTCGGACACGGCATAGGTCATTGGTTTAGGGGTCACTCCTGGAACGTCGGCTGGCGGAGAGCGTCCTTCTCCCCGTGAAACTGGGAGAAGATGCCGTAGACAGATGAGGGGCAGCGCTAACCTGGCAGAAGCTAGTGCTGCCCTCATCCGTCATTTCGTGACACCTGCTCCCCGTGAACGGGGAGAAGGGAAGAAAAGCTACTTCTTGTTCTTCGCCAGCCAATCCTGCTGTTCCTTGGTCAGGAAGGCAGCCCACTGGTCGGCGACGTCCTTGGCCGTCTTCTGGCCAAGCAGCACTTCCTGAAAATTCTTGATCGCCACCTGGTCGACGAAGTTGCCGAGGTTCTCCAGATGCGTTGGCGGGGTCACCATTTCATATTTGGAGCTGTCGCTCAGCTCCGTGAACCAGCCCTTGAACTGCTCGGTCTTGAAATGGGGATCCTGGTCGGCGCCGTTGTGGATCGGGACGACGCCGACTTCCTTGGCCCATTCCAGATTGTCCTTCGGCGAGAGCAGCGTCGCCATCAGCTTCCACGCGTCGTCCTTGTGCTGCGAGTTGGCGAACATCGCCCAGCCGGCATAGCCCAGTGTCGGATAGGATTTGCCGCTCGGCCCGACCGGCAATGGCGCTACCGCGAAATCGTCGGCGCTCATCTTCTCGGCAATGCCGAGCAGCGCGTCCGGATCCTGGTTGAGCATGGCGCAGGTGCCGGAATAGAAGCCGGTGACCGTTTCGTTGAAACCCCAACTCACCGCATCCTTAGGCGCCAGTCCGTCCTTGTACATGTCGGCCAGCATCTGCAGGCCCTTGACCGAGCCTTCTTCGTTGATCGTCGAAGTGCCATCCTCGTTGAAGTAGCCACCCTTGCCGGCGGCGATGTTCATGAACATGTGCATGCCGTTGAAAGCGCCCGGCCCGCCGCGCAGGCAGTAGCCATATTTGCCCGGCAACGCAGAGATTTTCTTGGCGTCGGCGATGAAATCATCGAGCGTCGCCGGCGGGCCATCGAGGCCGGCTTCCTTGAACAGTTTCTTGTTCCAGAACAGCGCGTTCACATAGTAGCCGTAAGGGATCATGAACTGGGTGTTGTTGACGGTCGAGCCGAACTGCTTGGCGCGGTCGCCCAGCGTCTTGGCATCATCCCATTTGGCCATATAGGGGCCGAGATCCTCGAGCTGGGCATTGTTGGCGTAGAGGCCCATCCAGCGTTCCGGCATTTCGACGATGTCAGGCGTATCGCCGGCCTGCACCATGGTCAGGAATTTCTCGAACGCCTGGCCCCAGGGCAGCGAGATAAGCTCGACCTTGATGCCCGGATTGGCGGTTTCGAATTCGGCGATCTGCTTCTTCAGGAATTCGGTGCGCGGCGGGCTGGTGATGACTTCGACCATTTTCAGGGTCGAGTCGGCCACAGCACTTCCGGCGGAAATCGCCAGTCCCGCAACGGTGGCAAGCATGACGGTCAGTTTTTTCATGTTCAAGACTCCCATTTTGAACCCGCTTGTTATTTTCTGGCTTTTTCGAAGGCTTGGGCGACATCCGCCCACAGGTCTTCGACACTCTCCAATCCGATATTGAAGCGGATGGTTCGGGGGCTGACGCCGAAGCGCGCCATCGAATTCAGGCCAGGCGTCTGCTCCAGCGACGCCTTGGCCGGCACGACCAGGCTTTCATGCCCGCCCCAACTGACGCCGATGCGGAAATATTTCATCGCATCGACGAAGACGGGGATGTCGATCTCGTCCGTCACCTCGAAGGAGAACAGACCGGCATAGCCGGCCAGTGTCGCCTTGCCCGGATGGTTCGAATAGACAGGATGGTTGACGCGCTCGACATTGGCATGCGCCTTCAGCCGTTCGGCGATGGTCAGGCCGCTCTTCATGTGGTGCGGCAGGCGCAGCGGCAGCGTGCGCAAGCCGCGCAGCAACAGCCAGGCTTCGAATGGCGACAGCTTGCCGCCGAGATAGGAATAGGTCTGCTCGTTGATGTGCTTGATATGAGCGGCCGAACCCGCGACGACGCCAGCGACGGTGTCGCTGTGGCCGCCAAGGTATTTCGAGGCCGAATGCAGCACCAGGTCGACGCCATGCGCGATCGGCTTCTGGAACACCGGCGTCGCCCAGGAATTGTCGATGGTGGTGACGATGCCCTGTTCCTTGGCCAGCCGTGTCAGATGCGCGATGTCCTGCAGCTCGAACATCATCGAGGTCGGGCTTTCCAGGTAGAGCAGCTTGGCGCCGGGAAGTGCCGCCGCGACCGCATCCGGGTCGGAGCCGTCGACATAGTCGACCTTGATGTTGAGCCGAGGCAACAGCCGCTCGAACAGCCGGTAGGCATCGCCATAGCAATTGCGCACCGCCACGATGCGCTCGCCTGCCCCAACGAACGCAAGCACCGTGGCACTGATCGCCGCCATGCCGCTGGAAAAGCCGCGCGCGGCTTCTGCGCCCTCAAGCGCTGCCACGCGCGCCTCGAACTCCATCACCGTCGGATTGTCGCCGCGCGAATAGATCGGCTGCTTTCGTTTGCCAGCAAAGGTATCGGCCATCTCGGCATAGCTGGCGAAGGTGAACAGCGAGGTCTGGTAGATCGGCGGCACCACCGCACCGCCAGGGAACGGTTCGTCATGCGCCAAGAGTGTCGCCGCCTCGGCGAGATAGTCGTGATCGAAACCGGATGGATGCTCGTTCATGTCTGGCTCGAAAGTTTGAGTTTGGCGGCACCGCGCTTGAGATCGTCCTCGACGGTAGCGATCAGCTTGAGGGCTTCGGCGCGGGCGCCCTGCGGGTCACGGGCTGCGATGCATTCGTAGATGGTGCGGTGATAGGGAAAGCTGGCATGGCCGAAATCGCGAACGCCGAGCGGATGCTCCCAGAAGCGGTGGAACAACTCGTACATGGCGGCGATGATCTGCTCGAACAGCGGATTACCCGAGGCCCGGTAGATCGCCTGGTGGAACTCCCAATCCTCTTCCGCCGACATGCCGTCGCGCGTGCGGAACGCCTGCTCCATGATGTCGAGCTTGCGTGCGATTTCGGCGATATCTGCCTGGCTGGCGCGTTCGGCGCAAAGAGCTGCGGCCTCCGCCTCCAGCGCGCGGCGGATCTCCATCGTCTGCATCAGGCTGGTGAAATCATTGCCGCCCGCCAGCGTCAGCGGCATGTGCAGCATATCGTGTGAAACAGCCGCCTTGAGATAGGTGCCGCTGCCCTGCCGCCTCTCGACGAGGCCGAGCCCTTCCCAGCGTGTCAGCGCCTCGCGCACGGTGTTGCGGCTGACCTTCAGCCGCTCGGCCAGAATGCGTTCGGTTGGAAGCCGCTCGCCCGGCTGCAGGGCTTCGGCGCGAACAAATCCCACCAACGCCTTCAACACCGCGTCGTCGCGCGCCGTGGTCTGAATGGGTGGCAGGCTGTTCTGGTCCACATTTCCTCCAAGTGGTCCAATGGTCCAACCAATTTCTGCACAGAAGGAAGCTCCTGTCAACCAACTGTCAGGAGCACTGTCGGAGGGAGCGACGCAATACTTTCAAGGCGGTCGCGCGATCGCGCTTCGATCGTATCTGCTAATCTGAGGCAGCAGGCGACCCGAACCAGGTGGTCAGCGCGTCCACCAGCCCCTGTTGGGTTCCCGCCCCGGCCCAAGCCACATAACCATCGGGCCGGATCAAGACGGCGCCGGGCGCGGCGACCCTCCCGAGCACCGGGAGGTCCCAGATACCGGCGTAACCGGCGTCGATCTGCCGGACCCGATCAGCCCAGGGCGCGAGGTCCAGCCTGCCGGGCTCACCGAAGTTGAGCAGCACGGGCCGCGCGTCGTGCAGCAAGGTGAAGACCCGCAACGGTCCGTCAGCGGTGGCCAGATCGAGATCGGGCATTCGCCGCCCAAGCAGCGGATGCCCCTCGCCGAAGTCGTAATGGACGCCCAGGCCGGACATCTCGGCGGCGATCCGTTTGCGGGGCTCATCCATGCCGAGCAACTCGGCAAAGATGTCGTTCAATGCCTTGCTGCGGTCATCCGTACGACGAAGAGCGACCTGTGCCATCGTGTTGCGCAACACGCGGGCAGCGACCGGATGGCGTTCGGTGTGATAGCTGTCGAGCAGGCTTTCCGGTGATATCAGCTTGACCACTTGGGCGAGCTTCCATCCCAGGTTAACCGCGTCCTGCACGCCGATGTTGAGGCCCTGTCCGCCCATCGGCGGGTGGACGTGCGCTGCGTCACCGGCCAGCAGGACGCGTCTGTCGCGGTATTTCACGGCTTGTCGCGTCATGTCGGTGAACCGCGAGAGCCAGGTCGGATTGTGGACCCCGTAATCGGTGCCGTAGATGGCGATCAGCGCCTCGCTGAGCTCGCGCAGGGACGGTTCGCCGCGGGCCTCCAGGTTCGGTTCCGTCAGCACGACGCCAACTTTTTTGCCGTCCTCGATCTTACCCAGGGCATGAATTCCGAAGGCGTTGCTGCGGAAGCCCCATTCCGGCTCTTCCGATATCTCGACCTCGGCAATCATCCAGCTCATCGTCGGATCCCATCCGGCGAACTCAATACCGGCTGATTTGCGAACGGTGCTGCGGCCTCCGTCGCAACCAACCAGATATGTCGTCTCAGCCGGTGGCCGTTGGACAGTTTGACATCGACGCCGCTGGCGTCCTGAGCAAACCCCGCAACCTCGTGTCCGCGATAGATCGGCACCTTGAACTCGCCGACCCAGTCGGCCAGGATGCGCTCGATGTGGTTTTGCCGCAGCGCCAGCAGATAATTGTGGCGCGTGGGAAAATCGCTGATGTCTAACCGGATCATGTGGAAGCCCACGGACGGCGATATCTGTCCCTGTGAAAGAAACCGATCCGCAATTCCGCGCTGGTCGAGCACCTCAAGAGTGCGCGCATGCAGGCCGCCAGCGCGCAATCCTGCCAGTTTCTGATCCGGTCGCCTTTCGACAATGGCAACGTCCACGCCTGCCAGCGCCAGTTCGCCTGCCAGCATCAATCCCGTCGGACCACCCCCGGCGATCACAACCGCATGATCTGAAATCATTATCATAACTCCCGTTTTCCGCACCCTGGCTTGGGTCGCGGTTTTACGGGAGGAGCCGGGTCTTGCCGCAAGCCTCTTGTGCGCCATATGTATGAAATGGAAGGGGTATTCTTCCCCTCATCGTTGGCTGCCCTCACAGCGAAACTGTGTAGGAACGGCTAGAACGGGTGTTCCGATTTCACATGCAGAAACGCAGATTCCTCCGTGCTTTGGCACGGAGTTCTGATGTTCTTTTGGAGAGAAGGGGGCCGGTCGGCGTTTGGCAGCGGTACGAGGAGGCCACTATGTGCCAGCGCCGGCCGGCCGACCCCACGGACCCAGGAGATGCGGCGGACCTGAGCATCATGGGGTATTCCCAGGATCGGAGCCGGCTTTCTATCCTCGTGCCGGCTTCGTCTTGGCCTGCACAGTTGCGCAAGAGCTTATGAAAATCAACAGTTTCTTAACCAAGGCTCGCGAATCGCTTGGATTAAGGTAAACGGGTAACCCTGTCGGGTTGACTGGATATTCGGAGCCTTGGCCGGTTATGCGGCTTTGGCAACAACCCGGTTGCGGCCGCCGCTCTTGGCTTCGTAGAGCGCGAGATCGGCACGCTTCATCAGCGCCGCCACCGTGTCCACGCCTTTCAGCACCGACGACACGCCGACGCTGACCGTGACTTCGATCGCCTTGCCGTCCTGCCCGATGGCGAAAGCCGCCTGGGCGATTTCGGCGCGAATGCGCTCGGCTACCTTCTCGGCCACCGCGCCCTCGGTGTCCGGCATCACCACGACGAACTCCTCCCCGCCAAAACGGCAGGCAAGGTCGATACCCCTGACATTCTTGCGCAGCCGTCGTGCGAATTCCCGCAGAACCTCGTCGCCGCCGTCATGACCGTGCGCGTCGTTGATCGCCTTGAAGCGGTCGAGGTCGGTGATCATCACCGACAGCGGCCGGCGCCGCGCCACCGCGCGATCGAACAGCGTCTGCAGATGGCTGTCTAGATAGCGGCGGTTGTGCAGCCCCGTCAGGCCGTCGGTCACCGCCATTTCGATGGTCTGGGTGACGCTGGCGCGCAGCTGGTCGTTGTAGCGCTTGCGGCGCACCTGGGTGCGCAGCCGCGCCGTCAACTCCTGCTGGTCGATCGGCCGCATCAGATAATCATTGATGCCGAGTTCGAGGCCGCGGATGATGCGTTCCTCCTCGCCCTCCTCCGCCAGCAGGATGATCGGCACGAAACGGGTGCGATCGAGCGAGCGCAACTGCGAACAGAGCCTCAGCGGATCGAAATCGGCGAACGCGGTCGAGATCATCACGCATTCATAGGACGTCTCGGCGGCCTGGAAGAAACCGGCATGCGGATCGCTGGAGATATCGAGATCGGCGCGGTCGCGCAGCATCTTCTGAATGCGCTCGACGGATGATTTGCGTTCGTCGATCAAAAGCACTTTGGGCGTCGTGTCCTCGGATGCGAAATTGCGGCTGAGCAACTCCTCGATGCCGATGTTGCGCGTCGTCGAGGCGCGCAGCCGCAACTCGTCGGTCAGCGACTTCAGGCGAACCAGGCTCTTGACGCGCGTCATAAGCTGCAGGTCGTTGACCGGCTTGGTCAGGAAGTCGTCGGCGCCGGCCTCGAGCCCGCGGACGCGGTCGGAAACCTGGTCGAGCGCGGTGATCATCACCACCGGAATGTGCGATGTCGCCGGATCGCTCTTCAGCCGCCGACAGACCTCGAAGCCGTCCATGTCCGGCATCATCACGTCGAGCAGCACGACATCGACCTTGCCGTTCTCGCAGGTCTCGATCGCATCCGGCCCGTTGGTGGCGGTCAGCACTTCGAAATATTCGGCCAGCAGCCGGACTTCCAGCAGCCGCACATTGGCAGGGATGTCGTCGACGACGAGGATCCGCGCAGTCATTTCACAAGGCTCCGGCTCGGCTGAAAGGGCACATCACGCATCGCCCAGATAGGATTTGATGGTTTCGATGAAACGCGGCACCGAGATCGGCTTCGAAATATAAGCCTCGCAGCCGCCCTGGCGGATACGTTCCTCGTCACCCTTCATGGCGAAGGCGGTCACCGCAATGACCGGGATGACGTGCAGCTCGTCGTCTTCCTTCAGCCATTTGGTCACTTCAAGCCCCGACACTTCAGGCAATTGGATATCCATCAGGATCAGATCCGGCCGGTGCTGGCGCGCCAGATCGAGCGCTTCCAGACCGTTGCGGGTGCGCACGGTCTCGTAACCGCTTGCCTCGATGAGGTCCCGAAAGAGCTTCATATTGAGCTCATTGTCCTCGACGATCATAACCTTCTTCGGCATCGATTTCCCGTCCCGGCTGCTCTTCCGCTTCGAAGGCGACCGTCATGCGCCCATGTCTGAACGCACCAAACCCTGCTTCACTTTACGGCAATATGATTGACGAAACGGAAATCCGCGGCTGGAAAACAGCGCGAATTCCACCTCGTCCCTGCGCGTCCAAAGGGCGCGCCACGCTCTAATGGCTTGCCGCAAGCAACTCTTGCCATTACTGCGGGAGAGACTCATTCCACACACCGAAGGTAGTGATGGCAAACGCAGCGTCAATGCGCGAAGAAGCGGAATCGATTGCCGTGAAGGCCCTGGGCTTCGTCGCCTCCGATCCGGAGCTGCTGCCGCGCTTTCTGGCGATCACCGGCATAGAGGTCCATTCGATCCGCAAAGCCGCCAGCGAGCCGGGTTTTCTGGCCGGTGTCCTGCAATTCATCCTCGCCCACGAGCCGACTCTGATGCGCTTTGCCGAGGAAACCGGCACCCCGCCGGCGGCTGTCGGCAAGGCCTTGCGGTCGCTGCCGCTGGGCGACGACAACCACGAGCATTCCATATGAGCGATGATCCGGAAACCGCGCGCCAGATTGAAGAACTGGCAGCCGACGACCGACCGCTGCTGGTGCTCGACGTCGATGACGTCGTGCTCGAATTCATCCGACCGTTTCCGAATTTCCTCAAGGCGCGCGGCTATGGCTTGACGCTGGCCTCGTTTCGGCTGACCGGCAACATCGCAGAGACCGCCAGCGGCCGCCTGATCGAACAGCCCGAAGTCACGGCACTGCTGGCCGATTTCTTTGACGCGCAAGCCGATTGGCAAAACATTACGGACGGCGCGGCAGAAGCCCTGGCAGGGTTTGGCGACCGCGCGGAAATCGTTTTGCTGACGGCCATGCCGCACAAGCACCGTGCCGTGCGTCGCGTCCATCTCGACGCGCTTGGACTGAGCTATCCGCTTCTGACCACTGAAATGGCCAAAGGACCGGCGGTGGCCAAGCTTCGCGGCAGGGCCGGCCGACCGGTGGTTTTCGTCGACGATCAGCCGCACAATCTGGCGTCGGTACGGGAATCGGTCGCCGACGCCGAACTGTTCCACCTGATGGCCGACAATTCGCTGCGCGCATTCCTGCCGCCGGTGACGGACGATGTGGTCGTCGTCCAGGACTGGCACGAGGCAGCGCCCAAGATTCAAAGCGCGCTGGGGCTCTGAACTCCAGCTTCAGGGGTTCAGTTCGCACCTGCGCCGCCGCTGTCGTCTCCGCTGTCATCGGCGCCGTCACCATCATCCACGCTGTCGTCCACGGCCGGATAGGCGGGCTTCAGCATGACGCCATTGACGGTGACCGAGCCATCGGCCTTGGCATTGACGATCCATTCCAGCCGGCCATCGGGCAGCGTCTTGCCAAAGCCCTTCGCCATGAGAGCGACTGGCACGTATTGGCCAACCTCCGGTTCCGACTTTGCCGCTTGCTGCAGGCCTTCGACAAGCTTGTCGAAGCCGGCGACATTGACGGTCACGCTACCTTCGGGCTTTTCGCCTGGGAATGTCATCTCGCCTTCCAGCGCGATCTCCGTGTCCTTGTTCTTCACGGTGCTGTGGCCAAGCACGACCTTCGGCATCCTGGCCATGAAGTCGACTTTAAGTTGCTCGCCGAATTCGGCCGACAGCGGCGGATTCTTATTGAGATCAAAGGCTTCGATCGCCTTCTTCGCCATGCTGTCGAGATCGATATTGGCGCCGCCAAAGTTCAAATCGACATCGGTGGGCAACAACCCCACGCCCCAGCTCGGCAGAAGCTGGGTCGGCACGGTCAGCCCCGATGCCTTGATGCCGTACGTGATCGTGCCGTTCTGGGCCACGCCATCGGTGCCGAACACGGTGCTGAGCTGGGTGGCGCCGAAATTGCCGACCGGGCTTTCCACCGCGAAATCCTTGAAACCGTAGGTCCCGTCGATACGCTGCCAAAGCGGCAAGGCGGCGAGCAGAAGCGATTTGAGCTGCGCCTGGTTGTCCTTCAGCGTCGCCTCGTCCTCGTTGGCCACCGCAAATGCCAGGAGATCGAGCAATGGCTTGGTCCGCACGCCCTTGCCGCTGGCTTCGACCGACAATTCCGGCGACCTGACGGTGACCGGGAATTTCAGCCCGCTCTCGGGGTCATCGAAATTGATCGCTTCGACAAAACTCGACACCTTCTGCGAGGTTGTGAAATCGACGCCCCCGGTCGCCGACTTGGTCGCGGCAACGGTCGCGATGCCGGCGCCCGTGCTGGCTTCCATGTGCTGCTTGGCATCCTTCGATGCCATCGTCATGCCGGCCATCGAGCTGGTGCCGCTGGTAAAGGCCGCCAGATTTGGATCGTAGACGCCCGAACCCTTGCCGTCCTTGATCGAAAACTGAGTGCTTTGCAGCCCCTCGGGTCCGTTGAACTCGAAGGAGGCGGTTTGGGAGAAATCCATGGAGACATCCCAGGACCCGTCGCTGCGCGGCTTGACCATCAAGGCATAGGGCGCGAAGTCGAACTTCAGCAGTTTCTGGTCCGGAAATGATGCGGCAAGTGCCTTGAAATCGAACACGATCTTGTAGGCGCCACCTTCGAGCGAAACCTTCAAAATGCCTTTGTCGATGGCCTGCTTGCCGACATAGCGGGACAAGTCGTCGGACAATTGCTTCGCACCCTGACTGTCGGCGGTCTGGCTGAAAGCAGGGGCACTCAACGCAAGAAGGAACACGAATGGCAGGGCACGGTTCACGCGAATTCTCCGTTTGACCTAGAAGAAAGACTTTGTCCGTCTGGTATGAAATTACCGCTGCAACCGCAAGGTGAGATCGACAACGGCACCCGGGCAGACCATCTCGATCAAAGCACCAGCCGCATCAGCGGGCGACCGGCCTTGCGTTCCACCAGCCGCTCGAAACCCGCCTTCTCGAAGACCCGTGACGAACCGACGAACAGGCCGATCGAGCGCGAATCGCGAGACAGGTCCATCGGGCACGCCTCGAGCAGCCGGGCCCCATTCTGGCGGGCGAAACCTATGCCGCCTTCGACGAGGCGATGCGTGATGCCCCTGCCGCGCGCCTTGGCGCGGATGAAGAAGCAGGAGATCGCCCAAACGGCCGCATTCCCCGCGTCGGCAGGATCGACCGGTGCCGACCCCCTGCCCTGATTGTTCCATTCGGGCACGTCGGCGCGCGGTCCGATCTGCATCCAGCCAACCGCCTGGCCATCCTCGAATGCCAGCAGTCCGGGCGGCGGGCCGGCTTCGATACGCGCCTTGATGTGGTCCTTGTTGCGTTCCCGGCTGCTCTCGCGGCGCATCGCCGGCGCCAGCCGGAAATGCGTGCACCAGCAGCCGTAGCAGGCGCCTTGCTTGCCGAAGAGGTCCTCGAATTCAGCCCAAAGCTCGGGCGCAAGCGGCGCTATGGTCGTGCTCATGCGTTCTCCCCAGGTCAGCCTTGTCGCTGGCCTTGCACTGTCGTACCATTGCTTCTGTTCTCTTTATGTTCGCAGCGATGGCGGCCCCTGTCAACAATCCCGATCACGGTTTTTGCCGCGACTGCCTGATGTTTCAGCGCAGCCCGACGCGCCGCTGCGAGCGCTGCGGCAGCCCCCGGCTCGTGCGTCATCCCGAGCTTTACCGGCTGCATCTGGCCCATATCGATTGCGACGCCTTCTATGCGGCGATCGAAAAGCGCGACAATCCGGCGCTCAAGGACAAGCCGCTGATCATCGGCGGCGGCAAGCGCGGCGTCGTCTCCACCGCCTGTTACATCGCCCGCATCCAGGGCGTCCGCTCGGCCATGCCGATGTTCAAGGCGCTCGAAGCCTGCCCGGAGGCGGTCGTCATCAGCCCCAACATGGAAAAATACGTGCGCGTCGGCCGCGAAGTGCGCGCCATGATGCAAGCGCTGACACCGCTGGTCGAGCCGCTGTCGATCGACGAGGCGTTTCTCGACCTCGCCGGCACCGAACGACTGCACGGCCTGCCGCCTGCTGTGGTGCTGGCGCGCTTCGCGCAGGCCGTCGAGAAGGAGATCGGCATCACCGTTTCGGCCGGCCTGTCCTATTGCAAGTTCCTTGCCAAGATTGCGTCTGATTTTCGCAAGCCGCGCGGTTTCTCGGTCATCGGCGAGGCCGAGGCAGTCGGCTTCCTGGCGGCGCAGCCGGTGACCATGATCTGGGGTGTCGGAAAGGCATTCAACGCCACCCTGGAGCGTGACGGCATCCGCACTATCGGCCAGTTGCAGCAGATGGATCGCGGCGACCTGATGCGCCGCTACGGCACGATGGGCGACCGGCTCTACCACCTTTCGCGCGGCGAGGACGTCCGCCGCGTCGATCCCGACCAGGATGCCAAGAGCGTATCGGCCGAAACCACCTTCGACACCGACATCGCGTCGCTGGAGGAACTGGTCGCGGTTCTCAGGGGTCTTTCGGAAAAGGTTTCGGCACGGCTGAAAAAGTCAGGCATTGCCGGGCGCACTGTGGTGCTGAAACTGAAGAGCCAGGATTTCAAGCTGCGCACGCGCAATCGCCAGCTCGGCGATCCGACCCGGCTCGCCGACCGCATCTTTCAGACCGGGGTGGAGCTTCTGCGCAAGGAAACCGACGGCACGAAATATCGGCTGCTCGGCATCGGCGTCAGCGACCTTTCGGACGACGACAAGGCCGACCCGCCCGATCTGGTCGACATCCAATCGCGCAAGCGCGCCATGGCCGAAGGCGCCATCGATGCCCTGCGCGACAAGTTCGGCCGCAAGGCGGTGGAAACCGGCTACACATTCGGCAAGGGCCGCGACGCCCATCCGCCGGAGCCGCTTGAGGATTAGGTGCGCTGCAGATCAATCCTGCTCGTCACCACGCTCTTGCCGGTTTTCGGGTCGGTGTCGATGACGGTCAGCCGCATGCCGTTCTCGCCGCGTTTCTCGACCTTCATCTGCGCCCTTCGGTCGCCATTGACCTCCTTGGCCCAGCGAATGCCCAGGTTGATCGCGTTGCCCGAACGGCTGCCGTTGAGCTGTGCCGGTCCCGTGCGAGAGCCGACATAGGTGCCGCTGTATTTGGCGCCGCTGGCCTTCAGATCCGCGCTGATGGCACGCGTGACCACGACAAGCCCCCGGCAATTGCCGTCGAGCGACAGGGAGGTCGATGTCGCGTTCGAGCTGAACGTGCAGGACACGTTCACGGTCGGCGCATCGGTGGTGACCTTGACGATACCCTTGCCGGCGAAATTGCCCTTGAACGACTGGAGAAATTGCGTCTCGTCGGCATGTGCCGCGCCTGCCGCAACCAGTAAACCGCCGGCAAGCGCGAATTGCGCGAAGAATCTCATCGAAGCTCTCCCTGTCGATCTTCAAAAAGGCGGGATGGTCCGCCAGCACGGCTGACCATCGGGACTCAACGCCACTTGCCGTTTCAGGTTCCGCCCGCCACATGACTGTTTCACAACATCCAGCCAGTCGCGACTGGCCCAGAAGAATGCCTTGCGTAGCGATTGCGGCAGAAGTCCTGGCCTGCGACATAGCGCGAATGGCACCCACACCCTCGATCCCCAAGGCCGCGTTCTGGATGGCGCTGTCGATCGCTTCCTTCCTTGGGATGACGGTCGCCGGCCGAGCCACGACAGCGGAGCTCAACGTCTTCCAGGTGCTGGAGTTGCGCTCTGTGATCGGCTTCTTCATCCTTCTGCCGCTGGTGATGACGAGTGGCGGCTTTCAAGCCATGCGCACGCGGCGCCCCATTGCCCATATCGCCCGCAACGTCATCCACTACACGGGCCAGGCGGCCTGGCTCTACGCCCTCACTTTGATCCCGCTGGCCGTGCTGATCTCGATCGAATTCACCACGCCGATCTGGACAGCTATCCTGGCGGTGATTTTTCTTGGCGAAAGGCTGAACCGAGCCAAGCTGGCAGCGATCGGGCTGGGGCTGATCGGCGTGGTGATCATCGTGCGCCCCGGTGTCGGCTCGGTCGATCCTGGACATCTCGTCGTGCTGGGTGCCGCGGCCTGCTTCGGCATCTCGGTGGTCACGATCAAGTCGCTGACCCGGACGGACAGCGTCGTGCGCATCATCTTCTGGATGCTGGTTATCCAATCGGTGGTCGGTCTCATCCCGGCGCTTTATACGTGGCGCAACCCGCCACTGGAGCTGTGGCCATGGATCATGCTGATCGCCTTCACCGGCATGTCGTCGCATTTCTGCATGGCCCGTGCGCTTGGTCATGCCGACGCGACCATCGTCTCGCCGATGGATTTCCTGCGCGTGCCGCTATCGGCACTGATTGGCTGGCTGCTCTATAGCGAGCAGATCGACGCCTTCACCGCCGGTGGCGCGCTGCTGATCCTGATGGGCAATCTGCTCAATCTTCAGCGCAGGCCAATGAAGCCGGCCGAAGTGGCGGCGTCGTAGTCCCGCCGGCCGTCAGTTCCCTTCGTCGGGTATGTTGAGGAGATGGCCGCAGGCTTTGCAATGCACGGCGTCCGGCTCGTGCCGCCGCAAGCCGCACTGCGGACAGGGAAACAAAACCTTGGCTGGCCGGAAGATCGCCTGAGCCAGTCTGACAAACAGCGATATGCCGATGATCATGGTGACGATTGCCGTCAGCTTGCCGGCCATGCCCGGCAGCACGATGTCGCCGAAACCGGTCGTCGTCACCGTGGCGACGGTGAAATAAAGCGCGTCGATATAGTTCTCCAGGCCGGCGCCAGTGCGGAAGAAGAACGTGTAGACGAAGCCAGTGATGACGAACAGGAAGGTCAAAAGGTTGATGACGGCGTGGCTGGCCTCGCGCCACGGCCGCAGGCCGCGCATCTCCAGATGCCGCCAGAGCGAACCGCTGCGCGACAACGACCACAGCCGCAGGATGCGCAGGAAGGCGAGATTGGCGAACGCCGTCGGCATCAGCAGCGTCAAAAGGATGAAGACATCGACCCACGACGTCGGCTGCTTCATCAGCCGCAGCATGTTTTTGGAGGCAAGCAGCCGGGCGATCAGGTCCGCGGCGACAAGCGCGGCCGCCGAATAGTCGAGCCAGAGGAATGACGGCTTGTCCTGAAGGACCGGCGTCGCGATGAAGAAGGCGATGATGGCGAGGTCGATGACGACGGCCACCAGTTGGAACCGGAAAGCGGCCGGCGTGCGCCCATGATAGAGCCTGCGCAGCCTGTCACGCAGCCGCGCCAAGGCTGAAACCGCCTGCGACCCGTTCCTCTGCGCCGGCTTCATGCTGACTGCGCTGGCGTTCGCGGCAGCGACCGCCAGGCTGATTGCCGCGCGCGAGAAAGAGCGGGGGTCACACCAACTCCACTTCGACCACGCCCGGCACCGCGCGCATCGCCGAGGCGATCTGCGGCGAAATCCGGTAGCGGTTCGGCAGCTCGATCTCGATTTCCCCCTCGCCCTCTTCCTTGATCAGCACGAAGCTGACCTGGCCTTCGCCCCTGACGGTCAGTTGGCCGGCCAGCGTGTTGATCGGCGAGGCGTTGCGCACGAAGATGCGAAGTGCCTTCTGGATACGGCTTGCCTCGTCCTCCAGCGACTGCACTGAGTTGATGCGCAGATTGACGCCTTCCGGCCTGTCCTCGGCGGCAACGGTGATGACCACGGAGCGGCCGGCCTCGAGCAGATCGCGATATTGCGCCAGTCCTTCGGAAAACAGCACGGCTTCGTACTGGCCGGATGTGTCAGAAAAGGCGATAACGCCCATCTTGTTGCCGGTGCGCGTCTTGCGCTCCTGCTTGGACGTCACCGTGCCGGCCAGACGGCCGGCGGCGGCACCGCGTTTGACGGCCGCCGAAAACTCGGCCCACGTCTGAACCCGCATCTTCTGCAGGGCCGCCTTGTACTCGTCGAGCGGGTGCGCCGAGAGATAGAAGCCGACCACCTGGAATTCACGGTGCAGCCGATCGGCGGCGAGCCACGGCTCTGTCGCCGGCAGATTGAGTGCCTGCGACTGGGCGCCGAGCGAAGCGCCGAAGATGTCGTGCTGGCCGGAAACCGCATTCTGCTGCGCCAGCGACGCCAGTCCCATCATGCGCTCCACGCCCGCCATCATCGACGCGCGGTCGTGGCCGAAGCAATCGAGCGCACCGGCCATGATCAGGCTTTCGAAGACGCGCTTGCCGACAATCTTGGGATCGACCCGCTCGCAGAAATCAGCAAGGTTCTTGAACGGCTTTTCCCCACGTTGGGCAACGATGTGTTCGACCGCCGCGTCGCCGACGCCTTTGAGCGCCGCCAGCGAATAGTAGATGCGGTTCTCACCGACCTCGAAGGGGCGAAAGCTCGATGTCACCGACGGCGCCAGAACCTCTATGCCGAGGCGTAGCGCGTCCTGGCGGAAATCGGCGAGCTTGTCGGTGTTGCCCATGTCGAGCGTCATCGACGCCGCCAGGAACTCGACCGGATAATGCGCCTTGAGATAGGCGGTCTGGTATGAAACCACCGCGTAGGCGGCGGCATGCGATTTGTTGAAACCATAGTCGGCGAACTTGGCCAGCAGGTCGAAAATGAAGTCGGCTTGCGGCTTGCCGACGCCACGCTCGACAGCGCCGGAGACGAAGCGCTCGCGCTGCTTGTCCATCTCGGCGCGGATCTTCTTGCCCATGGCGCGGCGCAGCAGATCGGCTTCGCCGAGCGAGTAGCCGGACAGCTCCTGCGCGATCTGCATCACCTGTTCCTGGTAGACGATGACGCCTTGCGTCTCCTTCACCAGATGGTCGATCTTGGGATGGATCGACGCCATCTCCTCTTCGCCATGCTTGCGGGCGTTGTAGGTCGGAATGTTCTCCATCGGACCGGGGCGGTAAAGCGCCACCAGCGCAATGATGTCCTCGATGCAGTCGGGCCGCATGCCGATCAGCGCCTTGCGCATGCCGGCGCTTTCCACCTGGAACACGCCGACCACTTCGCCGCGCGACAGCATGGCGTAGGTCTCGGGATCGTCGAGCGGGATCGTTGCCAGGTCGATCTCGATGCCGCGCCGGCGGATCAGCTTCACAGCCGTTTCCAGCACCGTCAGCGTCTTGAGCCCGAGGAAGTCGAACTTCACCAGCCCGGCCTGCTCGACATATTTCATGTTGAACTGGGTGACCGGCATGTCCGAGCGCGGATCTCGGTACATCGGCACCAATTCCGACAGCGGCCGGTCGCCGATGACGATGCCGGCGGCGTGCGTCGAGGCGTGGCGGTAAAGGCCCTCCAGCTTCTGCGCCATGTCGAGCAGCGTCTGGACGATCGGCTCCCTCTCGGCCTCTTCGGCAAAGCGCGGCTCGTTGGCGATGGCGTCGGCGAGCTTGACCGGATTGGCCGGGTTCTGCGGCACCATCTTGGACAGCTTGTCGACCTGGCCATAGGGCATCTGCAGGACGCGGCCGACGTCGCGCAGCACGGCGCGAGCCTGCAGCGTACCGAAGGTGATGATCTGGCCGACCTGGTCGCGGCCGTATTTCTGCTGGACGTAGCGGATGACCTCCTCGCGGCGATCCTGGCAGAAGTCGATGTCGAAGTCGGGCATCGACACGCGGTCGGGATTGAGGAAGCGCTCGAACAGCAGCGAGAAGCGCAGCGGATCGATGTCGGTGATGGTCGTCGAATAGGCGACCAGCGAGCCTGCGCCCGAACCGCGGCCCGGCCCGACCGGAATGCCTTGCGCCTTGGCCCATTTGATGAAGTCGGCAACGATCAGGAAGTAGCCGGGAAACTTCATCTTGGTGATAATGCCAAGCTCGAAGATCAACCGCTCGCGGTATTGCTCGACCGTATAGCCGGCGGTTGGGCCATGCATGGCGAGGCGCGCGTCGAGCCCCTCATGCGCCTGGCGGGCCAGTTCGTCGGCTTCCGCCTGCACGGCGGCGTCATTGTCGGCGACATCGCCGCCGGTGAAGCGCGGCAGGATCGGATTGCGGTTCTTCGGATAATAGGAGCAGCGCAGCGCGATCTCGACAGTGTTGTCGATCGCCTCCGGCAGATCGGCAAAGAGCCTCGCCATATCGGCCTGGCTGCGCAGGAAATTGTCCGGCGACAGCCGGCGACGATTGTCGGCGGCGACGACCGATCCCTCGGCGATGGCGATCAGCGCGTCATGTGCGTCATAGTCGTCACGAGAGGAAAAGAACGCCTCGTTGGTGGCGACCAGGGGCAGTTCATGGGCATACGCCAGATCGATCGAGGATTTTTCGATCACGCGGTCATAACCGGAAACCCGGTCCAACTCGACATAGAGCCGGTCGCCGAACATCTCCTTGAGGGTCAAAAGCCGGGCTTCGGCCAGGTCGCGGCGATCTTCCTTGAGCGCGGTGCCGATCGGTCCGCGCGGCCCACCGCTGAGGCAGATCAATCCGTCACAATAGCCTTGCATCATTTCGGTGGTCAGGTGCACGGCCTCGCCTGGTGGTGTTTCGAGGTAGACGCGGCTGACCAGCCTGACCAAATTGGAATAGCCGGCCTCGGTCGCCGCAAGCAGGACGACCGGCCGCATGTCAGGGCCTTGCCGCCTGCGGTCGCGCTGGCCATCGCTGTTTTCGCCGGAAAAGGCGAGCGCGGTCTGACAGCCGATGATCGGCTGGATGCCGTCCTTCACCGCCTTCTGCGCGAACTCGAGCGCGCCGAACAGATTGTTGGTGTCGGTGACGGCAATGGCCGGGGCTTCGTCCTTGACCGCGTGAGCCACCACCTTGCCGATCTGCAAGGCGCCTTCCAGCAGCGAATAAGCCGAATGCACGCGCAGATGGACGAAGGGCCGCGCCGGCGCCTCCGGCCTCGCCGCAGCAATCGCTGCTTCGCGCTTCAGGGGATCGCGGGGAAGTTTTTCGTCGGCCATGATGCTGCGTGAAGGTCCTTGAGTCGATGGAGATGTATTGTCCGGGACCGGGCGATGCCAGTCCAGCACAAACCGCTGCTGATCACAGGCTGCCTGCCCGGCTAGCCCTAAGCAAACTCCATGATCACCGCATCCACGGCCAAGCTGTCGCCTGGCTTGGCGTTGAGTTTGGAGACGACAAGGTCGCGTTCAGCACGCAGCACGTTTTCCATCTTCATCGCTTCGACCACCGCCAATGTCTCGCCGGCCTTGACCTCCTGGCCTTCGGCAACGGCAATCGACACGACAAGGCCAGGCATCGGGCAAAGCAGCAGGTTCGACGTGTCCGGCGCCACCTTTTCGGGCATCAGCCTTTCCAGCTCGGCGGTGCGCGGCAGCATGGCGCGCGCGGTCACCGACATGCCTTTCCAGGCTATGCGAAAGCCGTTGGCAACCGGCCTGACCTGAGCCGTAACCTTGCGCTTGCCGACCGTGCCGCGCCAGATCAGATCGCCCGGCCGCCAGTCTGATGCAACGGTCAACGCCCTGCCGCCCTCGATCGACAGATCGATTTCCATCGGAATGGAAATCATGCCCTCGATAATCGACGCCGACAGATAGTCATCGCCGATCTTTACCACCCAGTCGCGCTTCAGAGCTCCCGAATGCGGCGCCAGCCGCCCGCCCAGCCGGTCGAGCCGGTCACGGCGCAGCAGTTCCACCGCGGTCGCGATCGACGCCAGCACGGCCTTCTCATCGTCGTTCGGTACGACCGGCGCGAAGCCGTCGGGATATTCCTCCGATATAAAAGCGGTCGATATCCGCCCTTCCCGCCAACGCGGATGCTGCATCAAGGCGGCCAGGAACGGAATGTTGTGCTCGATACCGTCGACGACGAAGCTGTCGAGCGCTTCCGACATGGCATCGATGGCCTCCAGACGCGTCGGCGCCCAGGTGCACAGCTTGGCGAGCATCGGATCGTAGAACATCGAGATTTCGGAGCCTTCGGTGACGCCGGTGTCGTTGCGGATGACGACATCGCCGAATTGTCCTTCCTCAGGCGGCCGGTAGCGCGTCAGTCGGCCGATCGAAGGCAGGAAGTTGCGGTAAGGGTCTTCGGCATAGAGCCGGCTTTCCACCGCCCAGCCGTTCAGCTTGATGTCGCTTTGCTTCAGGCCAAGCTTTTCGCCGGCGGCGACGCGGATCATCTGCTCGACCAGATCGATGCCGGTGACGAGCTCCGTCACCGGATGCTCGACCTGCAATCGTGTATTCATTTCAAGGAAATAGAAGTTCTTGTCCTTGTCGACGATGAATTCGACCGTGCCGGCGCTCTGGTAATCGACAGCCCTGGCCAGCGCCACCGACTGCTCGCCCATGGCCTTGCGTGTCGCGGCGTCCAGGAAGGGCGACGGCGCCTCTTCGGCGACCTTCTGGTTGCGTCGCTGGATCGAGCATTCGCGCTCGCCGAGATAGAGCGCGTTGCCATGCGCGTCGGCCAGCACCTGGATTTCGATGTGGCGCGGATCGACGATGAATTTCTCGATGAAGACACGATCGTCTCCGAACGAACTCTTGGCTTCCGAGCGCGCGCGGTCGAAGCCGTCGCGCACTTCGGCCTCGCTCCAGGCGATGCGCATGCCCTTGCCGCCGCCGCCGGCCGAAGCCTTGATCATCACGGGATAGCCGATTTCGCCGGCTATCTTTTCGGCATGGTCGGCATTCTCGATAACGCCGAGCCAGCCGGGCACGGTGGAAACCTTGGCGGCGTTGGCGAACTTCTTCGATTCGATCTTGTCGCCCATCGCCTTGATGGCCTTGGGCTTTGGGCCGATGAAAATGATGCCTTCCGCTTCCAGCGCTTCGCAGAAAGCCGCCCGCTCGGACAGGAATCCGTAGCCGGGATGCACGGCCTGGGCTCCCGTTTCCTTGCAGGCGGCGATGATCTTTTCCGGGACGAGATAGCTCAGCGCGGCTGGCGAAGGCCCGATATGCACCGCCTCGTCGGCCATCTCGACATGCACGGCATCGCGATCGGCATCGGAATAGACGGCAACCGTGGCAATGCCCATCTTGCGCGCCGTCTTGATTACGCGGCAGGCAATTTCGCCGCGATTGGCGATCAGGATCTTGGTGAACATGCGAAATGTCATCCCTCGGGTCGGCCGTTCCTTTTATGGCCTGTGCTTGCAGGGTCAAGCCGACCATGCAATTCACTGCCTTTCAATGACTTGCGATTCCAATTCATCGCTGTGGCCCAGTCGGGGAGCCAGCTGCCAGTTGATCGTGTCGGCAAAACCTGAAACCTTGGAAAAAAATCCGCATTGGAGGACGCCTGATGAAAACCCGCGCCGCTGTCGCTGTCGCCGCCGGAAAGCCGCTGGAGATCATGGAGGTCGATCTCGACGGCCCACGTGAGGGCGAGGTGCTGGTCGAGATCAAGGCGACCGGCATCTGCCACACCGACGAATTCACGCTGTCGGGCGCCGATCCCGAAGGCCTGTTTCCAGCCATCCTCGGCCATGAGGGCGCCGGCATCGTCGTCGATATCGGCAAGGGCGTCACCTCGCTCAAGAAGGGCGACCACGTCATCCCGCTCTACACGCCCGAATGTCGCCAGTGCCATTCCTGCCTGTCGCGAAAGACCAATCTGTGCACGGCCATCCGCGCCACCCAGGGCCAGGGCCTGATGCCCGATGGTTCATCGCGCTTCTCGATCGGCAAGGACAAGATCTTTCACTATATGGGCTGCTCGACTTTCTCCAACTTCACCGTGCTGCCCGAGATCGCGCTGGCCAAGGTCAACCCCGACGCGCCCTTCGACAAGATCTGCTACATCGGCTGCGGCGTCACCACCGGCATCGGTGCTGTGATCAACACCGCCAAGGTCGAGATCGGCGCGACAGCCGTGGTCTTCGGCCTCGGCGGCATCGGCCTCAATGTCATCCAGGGCCTGAAACTTGCCGGCGCCGACATGATCATCGGCGTCGATTTGAACAACGACAAGAAGGAGTGGGGCGAGCGGTTCGGCATGACGCATTTCGTCAATCCGAAGGAGATCGACGGCGATGTCGTGCCCCACCTCGTCAACATGACCAAGCGTGGCGCCGACCAGATCGGCGGCGCCGACTACACATTCGACTGCACCGGCAGCACCAAGGTGATGCGCCAGGCGCTGGAAGCCTCGCATCGCGGCTGGGGCAAGTCGGTCGTCATCGGCGTCGCCGGCGCCGGACAGGAGATTTCGACACGGCCGTTCCAGCTGGTCACCGGACGCACCTGGATGGGCACCGCCTTCGGTGGCGCGCGCGGCCGCACCGACGTGCCCAAGATCGTCGACTGGTACATGGACGGCAAGATCCAGATCGACCCGATGATCACCCACACGCTGAAGCTCGAGGACATCAACAAGGGTTTCGATCTCATGCATGAGGGCAAATCGATAAGAAGCGTCGTGGTTTACTGAGGAAGATCACAGGCCGCCACCTAACCGGCCGGAGACCTCCGTGGTTTACAATGGGGGAGAAAAGAAACATGAGCGAACTCCCCGCCATTCTCGTCGATGCAGACGCCTGCCCGGTCAAGGCCGAGGTCGAAAAAGTGGCCGACCGGCATGGCGTCGTTGTCACCTACGTCTCCAATGGCGGCCTGCGGCCATCGCGCGATCCGATGGTCCGCAATGTCGTGGTCTCCAAGGGCGCTGATGCCGCCGACGACTGGATCGTCGACAATGCGCGCACCAACGACATTGTGATCACCGCGGACATTCCGCTGGCCGCCCGCGCGGTGGCACTCGGCGCCCATGTGCTTGGGCCAACGGGGCGCCCCTTCACTCCGGAAACGATCGGCATGGCGATGGCGATGCGTGACCTGAAGCAGCATCTGCGCGAGACCGGCGAAAGCAAGGGGTACAATGCCAGCTTCGCGCCACAAGACCGGTCGCGGTTTCTGGGCGAACTCGACCGCATCTTGCGGCGGGCGCTCAAATCCGCCACACCAGACTAGAAACCGAGCGCCATCCAAGGTTGGAGCCGACATGGCTGCCGAAACCCCGGTGAAGTCTCCCATTCAGCGCCACATGCTGTTCGCTGTGTCGGCCTGCGTTGGCGTTTTTGCGCTTCTCGTGGCGTTGCTGCTGCACGCCCCGCTTGCCTATTCGATCGGCGCCAACGCGTTCTTTGCCGCCTATGTCATTCTCGTCGTCGCCCAGATGCCGAAGTTCACCGGCAGGTATCTGAGCAGGAATGCGCGTGCCACGGACCAGCCGGTGCTGGTCATCTTCGCTGTGACGCTTGTCGTCGTCGGCGTTGCCGTTATCTCATTGTTCCTGCTGATCAATCAGAAGGACAGAAGCCATCCCGTCGAGCTCATCTTCGCGCTGCTGTCGATCCCGCTCGGCTGGTTCACAATCCATGCCATGGCAGCGCTCCATTATGCCCATGTCTACTGGATGGACGGCGATGCGGTGGATGCCGAGACCAGGAAGAAAATCCCGGTCGGCGGACTGCTGTTTCCGGGTGACAAACGGCCGGAGGGCTGGGATTTCCTGTACTTCTCGACGGTGATCGGCATGACCGCACAGACTGCCGATACCAACATCTCGACAACGCATATGCGTCGTGTCGTGCTTGTCCATTCGATCCTGTCGTTTTTCTTCAACACGGTCATCGTCGCCGCCGCCGTCAATCTCGCCGTCAGCCTGGGCGGTCCGTAATAAATCCGTGATCGGATGAAACATCGGTTTGGATCGCGACGTATCAGGAGGACAATGAACGCGCAGGCCATGCCGCGAGGCCGGGAGACGAAAGACGATGGAATCCGTTGCCAGAAGCCAATCCGCCGCCGATCCAGGCGCTTCTGCGTCGAACGACAAAACGCTGATCTACCGGCAGTCTCGCTGGACGCGGCTGACGCATTGGCTCTGGGCCATCTCCTTGTTCTTCATGCTGCTGTCAGGCCTGCAGATCTTCAATGCCCGTCCGCAGCTCTATATCGGCAAAGAATCGGGCTTTGACTACAACAACACCATCTTCGCCATCGGCGCTGAGAATTCCGACGCGGGTCCGCGCGGCTACACGGAAATCTTCGGCAAGCGCTTCGACACGACTGGCGTGCTCGGCTGGTCGGGTCCGGCCGGCCAGGAGACATCCCGCGCCTTTCCATCCTGGGCGACCATCCCGTCCTACTATGATCTCGGCACCGCGCGCGTCATCCATTTCTTCTTTGCCTGGATACTGACCACGACGTTGATCGTCTGGTTTGTCGCCAGCATCGTGAACGGCCATCTGCGGCGCGATCTCGCGCCACGCCTCGACGATTTGAAGCGATTGCCGCAAGACATCGTCGACCATGCCAAGCTCAAATTCCACCACGCGCGCGAATACAACACGCTGCAGAAGATGGCCTATAGCGGCGTGCTGTTCGTGCTGTTGCCGCTGATGATCATCACCGGCCTGGCGATGTCGCCGAGCATGAATTCGGTGCTGCCGTTCCTCAACGATCTGCTCGGTGGCCGGCAGACGGCACGCACCATCCATTTCACCGTCATGGTGCTGCTGGTCGCCTTCTTCGTCGTCCATATCCTGATGATCCTGGCCGCCGGCCCGATCAACGAACTGCGCTCAATCATCACCGGCTGGTATCGCACCGATCCTCCCGCACAGGACGACAAACCCGTCGAGAGGAATGCCTGACATGGCAAAATTCCAGATCAGCCGCCGCAAATTCCTGACCGGTGCCAGCCTTGGCGTCTCCGGCATCATGCTGTCGGGCTGCGACGCCTTCGACAGTCAGCTAGGTGTTGGCAGCGGCCTGCGCAGTTTTCTCGAAAACGCCAATGACCTGACATACCGGGCACAGCGCCTGCTTGCCGGACGTGACGCGCTGGCGCCGGAATTCACGGAGGCCGACATACGCCAGCCGCAGCGGCCGAACGGTGTCACCGCTCCCGATGACGATGTTTACAAAGGCCTGCTCGCCAACAATTTCGCCGACTGGCGTCTGGAAGTGACGGGTCTCGTCGAAAAGCCGCTGTCGCTCAGCCGCGAGCAGCTTCAGAACATGCCGAGCCGCACCCAGATCACCCGCCATGACTGCGTCGAAGGCTGGAGCTGCATAGCCAAATGGACCGGCACCCCGCTGTCGCTGGTGCTGGACCAGGCGGTTGTCAAACCGCAGGCGCGCTACGTCATGTTCCATTGCCTCGACACGATCGACCGCAGCCTCTCCGGCGACATCAAATATTACGGCAGCATCGACCTGATCGATGCCCGTCACCCGCAGACGATCCTCGCCTATGGCCTGAACGGCAAGCCGCTGCCGGTCGAGAACGGCGCGCCGCTGCGGGTTCGCGTCGAGCGCCAGCTCGGCTACAAGATGCCGAAATATCTCTACAAGATCGAGTTGGTCGATGGCTTCGCCACAGTCGGCGGCGGTCGCGGCGGCTATTGGGAAGACAATGGCTACGACTGGTACGGCGGGATCTGAGCTGCACACCGCAAATCCGGCTCTGAAGATGCTAGCCTAGCGAGCGGCGAAACAGTTCGCCCTTTCCGGCAATCTGCTCACCAATGCCGCCGAGCCGCAGCATGTGCCAGGCAAGGGCGTGATTGCTCGAGGTTACCGGTTTCCCCAGTTCCTTCTCGACGTCCTCGATGATGCGGGCAACGCGCATGCTCGTGCAGGAAACGAACACCGCCTCACAGTCGCTCGACGCACCGATTTCCAAGATGGCCTGCTTGACCGATGCCGGCGTGATGCGTGCAACGACATTGTCGTCCGCCTCGTTGAAGGAGCCCATGACCGGAATATCCATCACCCGCGCCATCAGCGATGCAAGCAGGGAATGATTGATTTTTGCCAAATAAGGGGTGAGCAACGCGATCCGCGAAACGCCCAGGGCCTTCAGCGCCGCCCGCGCCGCCGTCACCGGGTTGGTCACTTGCACGCCCGGCAGCACCTCGTGAACGCGTTCGGCGACCTTGTCCTCGCCGATAACCAGCGCTCCCGAAGTGCAGGCAAAGCCGATCACATCGAACTTGACGTCCGGCAAGAGCCCGACCGTTCCCGGGATGACGGCCGACATCTTCATCAGGTTTTCAGGCGTGATCTCGACATCGCTGTAGAGCCGCGCCTCGTACAGCGCGATGTCGCGCGCGGGCAGCGCATAGCGGAATTCATCCTCGATGGTCTGGTCGGTCCGAAGGACGAGCAGGCCGAGATTGGCGCGGGTGCCGATGCCGTTGTCGGTCGTGAAGGGAATGTGTTCCTTGTCGAGGACAAGCGTGTCGTCGGCGCGGCTAAGCGGGGCGTCCATGGCGCAGTCCCCTTCCTGATGCCAATCAGAATTGTCGACAATAGAAACGACAACTTTGCCAAACGTGTCAAGAGCTCCGTTCGAATTTTGGCAACCGAGAAATGCCGGGGTTTCGCCCTGTCTGAACGGTGAATCGATCGTCGACCCACGCGCCGTTGACAATGACCAGCGTCTTCCTATTGAATTGTCGACAATAGAAACGACAACCATTCGGGACAGCGATGCGCGTATTGATCTTGGGCGGCGGCGTTGTCGGGATCACCACGGCCTATCAGTTGCAGAAGGACGGCCACACGGTCACCGTTCTCGAGCAGGCATCACAGGTGGCCGAAGGGGCAAGCTGGGCAAATGCCGGCATGATCGCGCCCGGCCATTCCTTCGTCTGGTCATCGCCGGCCGCGCCAAAAACCCTGCTGAAGTCACTGTTCCTGAAAGACCAGGCGCTTCGTTTCAAGCTCTCCACCGACCCGCATCTCTACAGCTGGTCGCTGCGCTTCCTCATGCAATGCACGGCCGCCAAAGCACGTCGCAACACTCTGCTCAAACATCGGCTTGCGGTCCATTCCCAATCGGTCCTGCAGGCGGTCGTCAGGGAAGAGGCGATCCCGTACGACAGGACGTCGGACGGCATTCTTTATTTCCACCGCAGCCATCAGGCGCTCGACAAGGGCGTCGCCAACATGCGCCTGCTGGAAGCCGACGGCCAGGAGATCCGCATCGTAGACGCGCAGGAAATCGTTGACCGCGAGCCGGCGCTGGCTTCGTCGCGCGACAACATTGCCGGCGGCGTATTGTGTCCGACCGACGAAACCGGCGACGCCGCCAAGTTCACGCGCGCGCTGGCGGCCATCGTCGAAAATAGGGGCGGCAAGATCCTGACAGGGACCAGGATCGTGGGGATCGAACGCAGAAAGGAAACGATCACCAAGGTCGTCACCGACAAGGGAGAGTTTCTGGCCGACACCTACGTTCTGAGTCTCGGCGCCGAGAGCCCCGTCCTCGCCCGCAAGATCGGCCTTGGTCTGCCGATCTATCCGGTCAAGGGATATTCCATGACCATTCCCATCGTCGATCGGGCGCTGGCTCCAAAACTCCCTGTCATCGATGAGCACAACCTCGTCGCCATCACGCCGATGGGCGATCGCATCCGCGTGACCGCCACCGCGGAATTCGCAGGCTATGATCGCAGCCACAAGCCTTCGGATTTCGCCTTCATGAAGCGCGTCACGCAGGACTTGTTCCCGCGCGGCATCGCCTATGATCGCGCCGAGATGCGGGCCTGCCTGAGGCCCATGACGCCCGACAACCTGCCGATCCTCGGCCTGCGCGACATCCGAAACCTGTGGCTGAACACCGGGCACGGCCATATCGGCTGGACGATGGCGCATGGATCGGCCCGTATCATCGCCGATCTGATCGCCGGCCGGACCGCGCCGATCGCCCTCGACGGTATCCTTCCCACACAGGCACGGTTCACCGAACCAAGCGCCGCAAAGGCTTGACGAGGCCATGCCCCGACCCACCAGGCAAAGCAACCAGGACAACAGCGCGGCGTTGGCATCCAAGCCGATCAAGACCGGCCCGCGTGTCTATGAAGAAATCCGTGGCATGGCGATGGACTATCGCTTCAAGCCGAACGAGCGCATCAACGAAGTGGCGCTTGCCGCCAGGCTGAATGTCAGCCGCAGCCCGATCCGGGAGGCGCTCCAGCGGTTGGTCACAGAAGAACTCATCACTTTCCAGACCAATCGCGGCTTCTTTTGCCGGGGCTTCGATGTCGACGAGATCGTCAATCTTTCCGACGTGCGGGCGGTGCTCGAGGAGCGCTCCGTCAGGCTGGCGATCCAGCGCTCGACAGATGAGGAGCTTGCCGCGCTCGTCGACTGGTGGACGCTCACCATGGCGCGCGCCGACTCATTTTCCAGCACTGAGCTGACCGCCAGGGACGAGGAATTTCACATCCGCATCGCCAGGCTGTCAGGTAATTCCGAACTGGCGCGCATGCTCGAAGGCATCAACACGCGCATCCATTTCGTTCGCAAGATCGAAGTGGAGAAGCACCGGCGATTGTCGACGACCTACACCGAACACAGCGAAATCGCCCGGGCCATGGTAGCCCGCGATGCCGACAGGGCCGCAAGGCTCATGCACGACCACATCGCCATCAGCGTCGCCGATGCCATGCCGACCGTCAGGGAAGGCTTGGCAAGGATATACATCGACGTCGACCAGATCTAATCGGGCAACCCCGGCTCTGACCGAGGCAACCCCCTACCGCTCAGGCAACCTTGTCGAGCAGCGGCCTCAGCGCCGGATGGATTTCCGGTGAGGCGTGCTTGATCAGCGTCAGCAGCGCGCGTTCGTTCTCGTAAAGAGGCCTGTCGACGCTGATATGTTCGATCAGCCAGCCGGCTTCGCCGGCATCGATCGTCTCGGCGCGGCGGGCCAGGGTCTCGGCCGCCCTGTTCTTGGCTTCCCACTCGGCCTCGATGTCGCCCGGGGACCGATAGGCTTCCATGATGCCGGCAAGGCCGCCAGAGATCATGCGGCTGAAGAAGCCGCCGATTTCCGGATCGGCATGTTCGAGGAAGGCATCGCGGCGCAGCGCCACATCGCGCGTCGGTGCTTCGTAGCCGGCCGAGCACATGACGAAATTGGCGATCGCCTTGACGAACAGCTCGTTCCAGGACGGATCCTTGTGCCCTTGAGCAGTGCACTCGTTGATCTTGAACAGCACCTCGGCCTCGGCGCGCGTGATGGCGATGTTGCCGTCGCCGCCATGGGCATGGAGGATCCGGCGCAGCAGCTCGACCTCCGCCTGTGCGATGAGGCCGGGAGCCAGCGCGCCGCCGAGCATCAGCGGCCCCTTGCCGTCAATGACGGCATGCGCCACCTGCTCCAGCGCATAGACGCAAAGCTGGCTCGGCGACGATCTTGCCTGTTCCAGCACATGCACCAGCAATTCGAGCTCGGTCCGGCTGTCGACCATGCCATCGCGCGAGATCGTGCGGATCAGCCAGTCGGCATTGTCCTGCGAGATATAGCCCGACGGCTTTTCCTGGTGGACGATATAGTCGGTAACCGCCTCCACGAAGAAGGGCGGCCATTCCTCGCATTTGTCCTTCGCCGTTGCATCGAGCGCAAACAGCGCCTCGGCCTCGCCGCGCGTCACGACGCCATCGCCGAACACTTCATGGCGCAACATCGCCACGTCCTCCGCGGCGATGCGGCTTTTCGAGGTCAGCCCGGCCACCGGCGCGCTCATGATCAATTCGCCCATTTGTCGTCCCCGTCCGCCGTCGCCAAGCGCCGGCCCCAAGCGTCATACAAGCCAACATATCAGCAGTGTCTTGAAAAACCGGCAAACGGCGTGGTTAGCGAAGACTTGTCGGCCAACGCATGTCGCCCAAAAACGTGCCGCGGTTTTGAAGAATGGCATGCACGCGCTTTAGATGTCGCTGACAGGTGACAAGCCGTCGCGCGCGAGCTATGGATGGCGCGTCGAGGACTCAGGGTCTGAGTCCTACCTGTTTGCGGGAGAGAACAGCGAGAGCTGTCGCCGAAGGGGAAATCGCCCGAAATCTCTCAGGCAAAAGAACCGTAGACGGGAAAGACACTCTGGAAAGTCGGGGCTTGCCCCCGCGCCGAAGGTGTAAGCGCCGCTGACAGAGCTCCGGCTGCGCGAGTCTCTCAGGCTTCAGACAGAGGGGCACGGACTGGTCGCCATTCGCGGCCGATTGCGTGCGACTCTGGAGACGACATGACGGGCGACGATACAAGACACCTACCCCTCGAAGACATCCATGTGGCCGCCGGTGCGCGTTTTGGCGCTTTTGCCGGCTGGTCGATGCCGCTGACCTATCCGGCGGGCGTCATGAAGGAACATCTTCACACCCGCGAACAGGCTGGCCTGTTCGACATCTCGCATATGAAGCTGTTCGAAGTCAGCGGGCCGGAGGCGGTTGCGCTGCTCAACCGCGCTTGCCCCTTGGATGCAGGCGCACTCCAAATCTCACAGTCCAAACTGTCATTTTTCCTCAACGAGGCAGGCGGCATTCTGGACGACCTGATCGTCACCAGACTTGGCGATAGCAGGTTCATGGTGGTCGCCAACGCAGGCAACGCCGTCGCCGACGAAAAGCATTTGCGTGCACTTGCCGCGGATTTCGACGCCAGGGTCGAGCCGCTCGACCGCGTCTTCCTGGCCATCCAGGGTCCTGAAGCCTGGGCCGCCCTTTCGCGCGCCGGCATCGAGACCGGCTCGCTGCTGTTCATGCATGGTGTCGAACCGCGCAAGAACTGGTTCATGAGCCGGTCGGGCTATACCGGCGAGGACGGTTTCGAGATCGGCCTGTCGGAAGCCGATGCGCGCGACCTCGTCGCGAAGCTGCTCGGCGATGAACGCGTGCTGTGGATCGGCCTGGCCGCCCGCGACAGTCTGCGGCTGGAGGCAGGGCTGTGCCTGCATGGCCAGGACATCACGCCGGAGACCGATCCGGCCAGCGCTGCGTTGATGTGGGCAATTCCAAAGGACATCCGCGCTTCCGGCGCTTTCATCGGCGCCGATGCGCTCCGCGCCGCCGTGGAACGAGGCCCCGCGCAAAAGCGGGTCGGGCTTAAGCCGGAAGGTCGCCAGCCGGTGCGTGGCGGTGCCGCGCTCTTCGACGCCGACGGCAATCCGGCCGGCCAGGTCACATCGGGCGGCTTCGGCCCCTCGGCCGGCCATCCGGTCGCCATGGGCTATGTCTCGACACCTCTGGCAAAGCCGGGAACGCGGGTCTTCGCCGACGTGCGCGGCATGAAAATCCCAGTCGATATCAATTCCCTGCCCTTCACACCGCATCGCTACCGCAAAGGATGACCTCAATGGCAACGACCTATTTCACATCAGATCACGAGTGGCTCCGCGTCGAGGGCGGCGTCGCCACGGTCGGCATCACCGATTACGCGCAGGAGCAGCTCGGCGACCTCGTCTTCGTCGAACTGCCGGAGACCGGAAAGAAATTGACCAAGGGGGACACCGCCGTCGTGGTCGAATCCGTCAAGGCGGCATCCGATGTCTATGCACCGGTCGATGGCGAGATCACCGAGGCCAACAGCACGCTGTCGTCGGACCCGTCACTGGTCAACTCGGCGGCAACCGGCGCCGGCTGGCTGTGGAAGATGAAGCTTGCCGACGAAAGCCAGCTCGCGGGCCTCATGGATGAGGCCGCCTACAAAGCCCATATCGGCTGATATCAGGACGGATTGACATGACCGCAGCACTCACTCCCTTCTCGGCCCGCCACATCGGCCCGAGCGTCAACGATGTCAGAGCCATGCTTGCCGTGATCGGCGTTCCGTCCATCGAGACGCTGATCAGCCAGGCCGTGCCGCAGTCGATCCGCCTCGACTTGCCGCTGACCCTGCCCGCACCGGCCAGCGAAGCGGAAGCGCTGGCCGAATTGTCGGCGACCATGGCCAAGAATACGGTGCTGAAGAGCTTTATCGGTGCCGGCTATCACGGCGTGCATGTGCCGCCGGTCATCCAGCGCAACTTGTTCGAGAACCCGGCCTGGTACACGGCCTACACGCCCTATCAGGCCGAGATCAGCCAGGGCCGGCTGGAGATGCTGTTCAACTTCCAGACGCTGGTCACGGAATTGACCGGTCTGCCGGTGGCGTCGGCCTCGCTGCTGGATGAAGCAACCGCGGTCGCCGAAGGCATAGGCATCGCCTTGCGCCACCACCGCGACAAGCGCACCAAGATCGCACTTGCCGGCACGCCACACCCGCAGACACTGGACGTCGTGCGTACCCGCGCCGAGCCGCTCGGCATCGAGATCGACGGCGAGACGATCGACGACAACACCGCTGCTTTGCTCGTCTCCTGGCCGGATACGTTTGGCGTCTATGGCGACCACAAGGCGGCGATCGACAAGGCGCGTGCGACCGGCGCCATCGTCGTCTTCATTGCCGATCCGCTCGGCCTGGCGCTGACCGATGCGCCGGTCAAGCTTGGCGCCGACATTGCCGTCGGCCCGATGCAGCGTTTTGGCGTGCCGATGGGCTTTGGCGGGCCGCACGCCGCCTATTGCGCCGTCTCCGACAAGTTGACGCGGCTGATGCCTGGCCGCCTGGTCGGCCAATCCACCGATAGCAAAGGCCGGCCCGGCTACCGGCTTGCCTTACAGACACGCGAACAGCATATCCGCCGCGACAAGGCGACCTCCAACATCTGCACCGCACAGGCGCTGCTTGCCAACATGGCGACGGCTTATGCGATCTGGCACGGCCCCGCCGGGCTGCAGGCGATTGCCGGGCGCATCCACACGCTGGCCAATCGTCTGGCAAGCGGCCTCGAAGCGGCAGGCGTGTCGGTGATCGGCGCCAGCCGTTTCGACACGGTGACGGTGGAGACCAAGGGCAAGGCGGCGCAGATCGCCACTGCGGCTGAAAAGACCGGCCGGCTGCTGCGCGTCATCGATGCCGACCATGTCGGCATCAGCTTCGATGAGACCTCGACCGATGCCGATCTCGATGCGATCGCCGCCCTGTTCGGCGCCAAGGCCTCTCCGTCGGCCGACAGCACCGTACCTGGCAAGCCGCGCGGCAAGGAGTTCCTGACCCAGCCTGTGTTCCATGAGAACAAGTCGGAAACCGAGATGATGCGCTTGCTGCGCCGGCTGGCCGACAAGGATCTGGCGCTCGACCGCAGCATGATCCCGCTGGGATCCTGCACCATGAAGCTCAACGCGGCGGCGGAAATGATGCCGGTAAGCTGGCCTGAAATCGCCAATTTGCATCCCTTCGCGCCGGCAAGCCATTCGGCCGGCTATCGCGCCATGATCGGCGAACTGGAAGGATGGCTGTCGGAGATCACCGGCTTCGACGCCGTCAGCCTGCAGCCCAATGCCGGCAGCCAGGGCGAGTATGCCGGCCTGCTTGCAATCCGCGCCTATCATCGCTCACGCGGCGAAGGTCATCGCACCGTCTGCCTGATCCCCTCCTCCGCTCATGGCACCAATCCGGCAAGTGCTGCGATGGCCGGGATGAGCGTTGTCGTTGTGCGCTGCCTGGAGGACGGCAATATCGACATGGACGACATGAGAGCCAAGGCCAACGAGCATTCCAAGAATCTCGCGGCACTGATGTTCACCTACCCCTCGACGCATGGCGTCTACGAGGAAGGTGCACGCCACCTCTGCGCCCTTATCCACGAGCATGGCGGCCAGGTCTATTTCGATGGCGCCAATCTCAACGCGCTGGTCGCCTTGGCGCGGCCCGCCGATATCGGCGCCGATGTCTGTCATATGAACCTGCACAAGACCTTCTGCATTCCGCATGGCGGCGGTGGCCCGGGCATCGGCCCGATCGGCGTAAAGGCGCATCTGCAGCCCTATCTGCCGGGACATGTCACCGAAGGTTCGGCGCACGCCGTGTCGGCCGCACCATTCGGCAGTGCCTCGATCCTGCCGATCACCTGGATGTATATCCGCATGATGGGCGCCGCCGGACTGAAGCAGGCGACGGAGACCGCCATCATCTCGGCCAACTACGTGGCGACACGGCTCGCGCCGCATTTCCCGCTTCTCTACAAGGGCAGGCACGATCGCATCGCGCATGAATGCATCCTCGACACCCGCGTGCTCAAGGACAGCGCCGGCATCAGTGTCGACGATGTCGCCAAACGGCTGATCGACTACGGCTTCCACGCGCCGACCATGTCCTTCCCGGTCGCCGGCACGCTGATGGTGGAGCCGACCGAATCCGAGCCCAAGCGGGAACTCGACCGCTTCTGCGAGGCGATGATCGCCATCGCAGGCGAGGCAGCGAAAGTCGCCAGGGGCGAATGGCCTTTGGCCGACAATCCGCTGGTCAACGCGCCGCACACCGCCGCCGAGGTGCTGGCCGGCCAGTGGACGCATCCCTACTCGCGCCTGGAGGCGGCCTATCCCGCCGGCGACGCCGACACGGCAGCCAAATACTGGCCACCGGTGTCACGCATCGACAATGTCGCCGGCGACCGCAACCTGGTCTGCTCCTGCCCGCCACTGTCGGACTATCTGGGTGCGGCGGAATAATTACGCGGAGCGCAAGGCCGGCTTGATAGGTTCGGCCTTGCCTGTCCTTTTACGGCTGATGACGCAGTTTCGCCCGGCGCGCTTGGCGGCATAGAGCGCCGCATCGGCCTCGGTCAGCACCTCATCGAGGCTGCTGCCGCTTGCCTCGCCAAAGCCGATGCCGCCGCTGACCGTGCTGCGCAACTTGCCGAGTTGGGTGGCGACGATCTCGGTGCCGAAGGCCACACAGATCTTGCTGGCGAGATCATGGGCCTTCTCTTCCGTCATTCGCGACATGACGACGGCGAATTCCTCGCCGCCCAGGCGAAAAGCGTCGACGCCGGTCCTGGCATATTTCTTGATGACCGCGGCGAAGCGGCACAAGACCTGGTCCCCGACCGGATGGCCATAGACATCGTTCGTCCGCTTGAAGTGGTCGAGGTCGAACATGACGACGGACATGAACGGACCGAAACTCCGCTCGCCGTAGAGCGACGTCAACGCCCGCCGGTTCATCAACCCCGTCAGCGGGTCGGTCATGGTCTCGGCCTTCAGCTCGATCTGCGCCTGCAGATGGTGGAGGGAGAGCGTCAATGCGCCGAGCCCGGTCATGCAAGCCACCGCCACGACGGAATTCAGTCGTTCGGCCCAGTTGTCGGGCGCGACCGCGAGCGTCCATTGCCCCTTGGTCAGCAGAACCACGCCACAAAGCGCAAACGACACAGCGCAGGTGCCGCTCAGAAACGAAACCACCAGCAGGATCCGGCGATCGTGACTGCCATTGATCCAAAACATGGCGCCGATCGCCGACAGAAGCACCGTCACCGTGGCGTAGGTGACGATGAAGCCGACACCGTCAAGCCCCAGGAAGGTCACTGCCGCACAGACAGCCATGGCGGCAAGCGCCGGTGCAACGGCGCGTCTGTGGCCGGGCACGCCCAGATATTGCATGGCCGACACGCAGAGGATCAGGAACCCCAGGCTGAGCAGCGCAAGCACGATCTGACAGAGCAGCGGATCGGGATCCTTGGTGTATCGCCAGAACAGGATCACATGCGCGACGAGCACCAGAATGCCGCACGCCACCGTCAGCACGAAGCCTGCCTTGGGCGCGGTGAACCAGATCGCAAACATGGTGACGCTGAGGCAGATGCCCGACAGCGCAGCTGCGAGCAGGAGCGAACTGAAGTCCAGCATATCGGGCAAGGGCCTCTCGAGCGTCGGCGGTTGCGCTGCACTCTAAGGTCAGCGGCAGCCCTCAGATATGGGTTTTCAGCCGATCTATCGATGCAACCTACGGATAGGGTTTACAAAACGTTCGATGCCATGTGTCCCGAAACCGGACCCTTGGACGACGCGAGGTCAACCCTTGTTCAAGAGAGCGAGGTTGGCGTTGACGACGGTGGGATCGGCCATGCCGGCCTTCGCTTCGAGCAGCAGCGCCTTGGCCTTCTTGCGATTGCCGCGCAGCAGTTGCGAATAGCCCATGTTGTTGACGATCTGCGGCTTGCGGCCGGCGACTTTCAAAAGCTGGCCGTAGGCACGGTCGGCGAAGTCGAAGCGGCCGAGTTCATCATAGGAAGCAGCGAGCCCCATCCAGGCCTCCGCATTGTCGGCCTTCAACTCGACGGCCTTGCGGAAGTGCTTTTCGGCGAGGCCGTAATTGGCGTCGCGAAACTGCGCCTTGCCTTGCGCCAGATCGGAGGTGTCGATGTCCTTTGCCGCCGGTTGGATGGCGGTGGTCTTGGTGGTGTCGACGCCGCCCGTTGTACAGCCAGACATCATCAAGACGGCCGAAATCGCGGCCATTGCCGTGAAGTTACTGTGACGCATGCCCCTGCCTCATCGCCCGATTTGCCGGGTCGTTCTTCAGGAAACACATTATATCAGCGACGCTTAAACTTTGGTGCCGAAACGTCACCAAAATTTGGTTTCGGGCACACCAGCCATTAACCACCAGGCCACGCTGCTTCAGTCGCAGCCAGCGGCGTCCTCACGGCTCCAGGGCTTTGAGCCCCGCAGGAGCCGTATACCGGCTGCCATCATAGCGCAGCCGGTAGGTTTGGCTCACGGACTTGCCGGGATGGGACTGGCACTCGCCATCCTTGTCGGGCAACGGATTGTCAGTATCCATTTGCTCGACCACCGTTATGTCGTGGTAGCCATGATGTTTGGCCGGGCTCATCGCCAGGCTAACCCGACTAGTATGAAAGTATCCGGCGCAATTGGTATCGCCCTCGCCGCCATTGCCGCCCACGACCAGGCCATCGAGCACCATCCTCAGGGAATCGCCATCGACGGCATAGAGCCGCAGGTCGGTTTCACTGAAGGGATTAGGCAGCGAATTGTTCGCCATTTCGATGCGCAGGCCAAAGGCAGTAACATCGGGTGCCAGCGCATAGCGGCCGGTATCAAGTTCGACCTTGCGGATGGCGATGGCATCATCATTCATCAGCCCGGGCTGGAGCAAGCGCTGGCGCACCTGCCGGCTCTTCCTGTCGACAATCAAAAGCTCGATATCGCCGGCATGCGCGTAGTCGCTGGGTTGGGACCCCTCCATCAGCGGCACTGCGACCAACAGCAGGTCGTCATGGGCGGGCCAGATCTTGCAAACCAGCCCCGGCGGATCGCCATACGCGAATGTCAGGGCGATGCTGGTGTGGGGTTCGAGCGTGAACGAGGTGCCGTCGGCGTTCTTTCGAGCTTTGGGATAGGCCTGCTGCACCAAGGCGGCGGCATCGCCGCAATCGTCGGCCACGGCCCAGGCGGGCGACAGGCTGGCCGCGGCAAGGCCGAGCAAGAGAGTGCGCAGCAGCATGGACTTCTCACCTGCAAAGCCGGGTTCGGTCAGAACAATGGTTGTCAGCCCCTTGCTAGGGCTTTTGTGAAGCGCTCGCTAGTGCGCCGTCATTTTGACGATGACTGGAATGGCCGCGATCATCAGCACCACCGGCAGGATGCACACAACAACCGGCACCGACATCTTGGCCGGCAAAGCGTGCGCCTTTTCCTCGGCCAACGACATACGCTTATGGCGCATGTCGTCGGAGAAAACGCGCAGCGCCCCCGACAGGCTGGTGCCGAGTTCCTTGGACTGCTGCAGCAATGTGGCGAAGGAACGCACCTCGTCCAGGCTGAGGCGGTCGGCGAGCGCCTTCAGCGCATCGTCGAGGCTGCGCCCGGCCCTCAGCTCCAGCGACACCAGCTGCAGGTTCTGGCTGAGCGCGGGATAGGTCTTGGCGAGTTCCTTGGAGACGCGCTCTATGCCCGCCTCCATGCTCATGCCGGCATCCGAGCAGACAATCATCAGGTCCATGAAATCGGGAAAGCCGTTGCGGTACTCACGCCTGCGCTCCCGCACTTTCTGGCTCAACACCAGGCCGGGCAGGAAATAGCCGGCCGCTCCCGACAGGATGACGAATGTCCAGCGACTGGCCATCGTCGCGTCCGGGCTGGCCATCCACCGGTTGAGCACAAACACACCGATTGCCGTGCCGATCATCGCGCTGAACCGGATCAGGAAGAACGTGCCGACAGCACGCGGCTCCATGTAGCCCGCCTGGATGAGCTTCATGCGCAGCCGGGCGACATTTTCCGGATCGCTCCTGGCGTAGAATTCTTGCGCCCGCTTCACCGCCTTCTCGCGCACGACGCCGGTATTCTTCTTCTGCACCGGCTCTGGTTTGGCGGCCACGGGACCGTTGTCGACCCTGAGCCGGCGCATGACCTCGTTGCGGTCGCCCTTCGCCATGACAACAGGCCAGGCAACAGCGGCAGCACCCGCCGCCAGCAGCAGGATGGCCACCGGCATCAACGAGGTCGGTGCAAGCGAGGCGAGGAATTCGATGAAGCCCTGCATGTCAGAACTTGAAATTCGACATCTTGAACATCATCAGATTGCCCAGCATCAGCCAGGTGATAGACCCACCGAGCAGGTACCAGGTTTTCGCCTCGCCCCAGACGTCGCTGTAGAAGCCCGGCATCAGCGCCATGATGGCGGTGAACAGCAACGCCGGCACCGCCGTCAGTATGTAGGCCGACATCCGGCCTTCTGTCGCAATTGCGCGCACCTTGCGGCGCAGTTTGCCGCGCTCGCGGATCGTCGTCGCCAGGCCGTCAAGGATCTCGCGCAGATTGCCGCCCGAACTGGTCTGGATCGAGACAGCAGTGACGAACAGCGGCAGATCCTCCTGGCCGACCCGGTCGAACAGCGAGTTCAACGCCGAAACCAGATCGGAGCCATAGGTCACCTCGTCGGCGATGACGCCGAACTCGGTGCCGATCGGGTCGGGCATCTCGCGCGCGACCATGGCGATCGCCACCGGCACCGGATGGCCGGCCTTTAGGCCACGCGTGATCAGTTCCAGCGCCTCCGGCAACTGCATGCCGAACCGCTTCACCCGGCGCTTGCGCTTGAAGCGCAGCGTGATCACTGGCAGCACCGGCACAAGCACCACAAACAGCACAAGCCCCATCAGCGGCGGCAAGCCGTACCAGATGGCGACCAGGGTCATCGCCATCGCCACGCCGCAGGTGATCATCAGGAATTTCGACAGCGGCATGATCATGCCCGACTGGGTTCGCAAAGCGCGGAACCGATCCAGCGAAAACAGCGGCGTGCCTGCATCGAGGCCGCGTTCCTTGCGCAGTTGGACAAGCACCTGCTCCTGGCTGATCTTGCTTTCCTGCAGTTTCATGCGCCGGTTGATGGCGGTGCGTTTGTCGCTGCGACCGGCATAAAGCAGGTAGCAGGCCTCGGCGATCAGGATGCCGGTCAGCGCGGCCGCGGCATAAACGACATAGATCGCGCTCATTCCACCGAACACTTGGCTACTCCTGCGGCCGGCCGGGTTCGAAATATCGTCCAGGAAACTCGATGCCCATAGCGCGCAGATCCTCAAGGAAGCGCGGCCGGATGCCGGTCGCCTCGTAGTGCCCCAGAATCCTGCCGTCGGCCTCCATGCCGGTGCGCACGAAGCGGAAGATCTCCTGCATTTGGATGACATCTCCTTCCATGCCGGTCACCTCGGCGACACTGGTCACCTTGCGCTTGCCGTCGGACAGGCGCGTCAGCTGAACGATCAGGTCGAGCGCGCTGGCGATCTGGCTGCGGATCGACTGTACCGTCATCGGCATGCCGGTCATGCCAAGCATCTGCTCGAGCCGCGAAATGGCGTCGCGAGGCGTGTTGGCATGAATGGTCGCCATCGACCCTTCGTGGCCGGTGTTCATCGCCTGCAGCATGTCGAAAGCCTCCTCGCCGCGGCACTCGCCGAGAATGACGCGGTCGGGGCGCATGCGCAGTGCGTTCTTGACCAGGTCGCGCTGCTTCAGCTCGCCATGGCCTTCGATGTTGGCCGGCCGCGTCTCCATGCGCGCGACATGCGGCTGCTGCAGCTGGAGTTCGGCCGCGTCCTCGATGGTGATCAGCCGCTCATCTTCCGGAATGAAGGCCGACAGCGCATTGAGCATGGTCGTCTTGCCGGTGCCGGTACCGCCCGAAATGATCGTCGTCTTGCGGGCATGCACGGCCGCCGCCAGCACTTCGGCCATGTTCTGGGTGATGGCGCCGAATTCGACCAGTTTGTGCAGGCCGAGCTTGTTCTTGGAAAACTTGCGGATCGACACCAGCGGCCCATCGACCGCAACCGGGCGGATGGCCGCGTTGAAGCGCGAGCCGTCCAGCATGCGGGCATCGACCATCGGCTGCGATTCGTCTACGCGGCGACCGACCGCGGCGACGATCTTGTTGACGATGCGCAGGAGATGCGCCTCGTCCTTGAACGGAATGTGGACCGGCTGCAGCTTGCCCTTCTTTTCGACAAAGCAGTTCATGTGGCCGTTGATCAGGATGTCGTTGATGTCGGGGTCCTTGAGCAGCGGCTCGAGCGGACCGAGGCCGACCATCTCGTCGACGATGTCGTCGACCAGCGCGTCAAGCTCGACGGTGTTGATCGCCATCCGCTCCTGCTTGGTCTTTTCCGACACGAAATCATGCACTTGCCGGCGCATCTCATCCTTCGGTAAACGCTCCAGCGCGACAAGATTGATCTCTTCGAGCAGCAGCCGGTGGATACGCACGCGCGCATCGAGCACCTTGTTGGCATTCTTTGCCGGCGCTGTGTCCGGCTTTGCCGGCAAAGCCTTTCGGCTGGTCGGAATGACGACGGCATGATGGGCGACCGGCGTCGTCTCAGGCGCGCGCTGCTGCGGACGCGCATCTCGGTTCTGCAGGGCGGAGAAGCGGCTGGTCATCCGGCTTTCCTCTTCAGCAATCCACGGCCCATACCAAACAGCGAGCGCGATTTCGCGCGGGTTGGGACCGCTTCTTCCGGCAGGATGATCTTCTTCAGGTCGTTGATGACATTGGCGTTCGGATCGATCTCGTGCAGCGGCACGCCGCGATCGACCGCTTCGCGCACCAGCCGGTAGTTGTTGGCGATGCCGCCGACGAAATGCTCGCCGAGAATTTCCTGGACGTCCGCCTGCTTGATGCCGTTATCGAACATCTTCTGTTCGAAACGATTGACGATAACGTTCGGCTTCACTTCCTTGCCGGCAGTCTCGTAGACCGCCTGGATCAGCCGCTGCGTGTGGCGCAGGCACGGCACCGTCATTTCCGCGACGATGTAGAGCTTGTTGGAACCGAGCAGCACGGTTTCCGTCCATGGAAACCAGGTGCGTGGCATGTCGATGACGACATTGTCGAAATAGGCCGAAACGAGGTCCAGCATGCGCACCACGACATCGGTCTTGAACGAGCGCATCTCTGCCGGATGCGCCGGTGCCGCCAGCACGCACAGCCCGCTGGCATGCTTGGACAGCATCACGTCGAGCAGTTGGCGGTCGAGACGCTCGGGCTGGTTCTCGATCTCGGTGATGTCGAAACGCGGTTCGAGGTCGAGATATTCGGCACAGGCGCCCTGCTGGAAATTGAGATCGACGACGCAGGTCGACGCGCCGCGCGTCACCGAGTGATGCAGCTGAAAGGCGGTCTGCAGCGCCAGCGTCGTGGTGCCGACGCCGCCCGCGGCAGGCATGAAGGTGTAGATCTGCGACTCGCTGTTTTCCTCCCGACCGGGTCCCTGCAGCGCCCTCACCACGGAGCGCACCAGATCGGCGGTGGTGATCGGCTTGACCAGGAAATCCGCGACCTTGAGCTGCACGAGAATACGCACCGCGGCCGCGTTGAACTCCTGGGTGACGACGACGACAGGAACCTTGTCCTCCAGCCGGCGCATGATGCGCTGCAGCGACTCGACCTCCTCCAGCCTTGCCGCATCCATGTCGACGATGATGGCGCCGAAGTCGGCTTCCTGGATCTCGCCGCGCAACTCGGTAACGTTCTTCTCCACTGTCGAGAGCTGTATGATCTCGGAGGCGGAAAACGCGGTGCGCGTGTCCTGCGCAAACGTCCTGTCGGTCGATACGAGCAGGATCTTCCTGGTCTTGATGCCGTTTGCCATTCTGTCAGCCTGTCAGTTCGATCGACCGTTGGATCAGTTGCCCGTGGGATCAATTGGTCGTGCTGGACTGCGACGCCTTGGCACCGGCCGCCTGATCGGGTGTTACGGCCGCGGCACTGCCTCGTTGGGCCGGCACCAGGAGCCTGGTGTTCTGGACCCCGTATTTCCAGGGATCGACCATCTGCATGACGGTGTTGGCGGCCTGCGCATTTCCGGCGCCGGCCGTCGGCCCTTCGCTGCGCACATAGTCGTCGCTGGTGCAGCCAGCGGTAAAGCCGGCCAGCAGCAAGGCGACGCTCGATCCAAAGACCAGACGCATGGCTTCAATCCTTCGGCAGGTCGAGGAAATGCCCAGCCGAAGCGGCCGCTGCAGGTTGAGTGACGCGGCCGTCTGCCAGCGCCACGGTGCGACCGGTATCGGCGCCCTTCACTTCCTCGGTGTTGTTGAGAAAATAATCGGCGTTGCTGGCCGGCTGCGTGCCATCTGTCGGCTCGACGAGCTTCTTCGACGGATCGACCGGCTTGACCAGATAGGGCGTGACGATGATGACGAGGTCGGTCTCGCGCCGCTGATAGGATTTCGACGAGAACAGCGCTCCAAGCACCGGCATCTTGCCGAGGCCGGGAATGCGCGAGGTGGTGATGTCGTTCTGCGACTGCAGCAATCCGGCGATCATGAAGCTCTGGCCGTTCTTAAGGTCGACCGATGTCCTGGCACGGCGCACGATGAAACCGGGCACCGAAATGCTGCCTATGTTGTAGGAGGCAGACGCGTCGATCGAAGAGACTTCCGGCGCGATGTCCAGGCTGACCAGCCCGTCCTTCAGAACCGTCGGCGTGAAATCCAGGCTGACGCCGTACTTCTTGTAGCTGACTGAGATCTTGCCGTTGTCCTCGGAGACCGGGATCGGGAATTCGCCGCCGGCGAGGAAGCTCGCCGTCTGGCCGGAACGGGCGATCAGGTTCGGCTCGGCCAGCCGCCGCGCCAAGCCGCGCTCTTCCAGCGCTTTGATGGCGATATCGATGGAGACGCCATTCGACAGCAGCTTGCCGATGATCTCGCCTGTTCCCGCGCCCTGTATCGATCCGGCCGGCAGCGTGACGTCGCGGCCACCCATGCCATAGGCGAAATTGGCGGCGTATTTGGCGCCGAGATCCTGGCCCGCCTGGCGGTTGATCTCGACAAAGCGGACGTTGAGCTGGACCTGCTGCGACGACGAGATATTGACCGAGTTGATCACCTCCTCGGCACCGGAAAAGCGCGTCGCGATCTTGTTTGCCTTTTCGGCGGCGACCGCGTCATCCGCCTCGCCCGACAGCACGACCCGGCCATTGGCCGATCCGACCGTGATCCTGGCATCCGGCACGCTGGCGCGAATGGTGCTGGCCAGTTGGTCGGTGTCGAGCGTCACCTCGATGTCGACAGTGCCGACAAGCTGCTTTTTCTCATCGAACAGGGCAATGCCGGTGGTGCCGAGATTGTTGCCGAGCACATAGAAGGATTTGTCGGTCAGCGGATTGACGTTGGCGATCTCCGGATCGCCGATGACGATCTGGTAGAAGGCGGCACTGGTCATGATCGTCTTCGGCTTGCCCTTGGCGACCTTGATTGACGCATTCTTGGTCGACGACACATAGACGATCTCGTTGTCAGCCCTCGCCGAGGCGCCGAAGGCCAGCATCGCGGCAGCAGCCAGCGAAGACGCGACAGCCGCCGCACGCAAAACGCGCAACCGCCCCATGACCCGATATGTGAACAGCCCGAACATTGTCCCGTCCCTCACCCAGTCCCCACTGGCTTATTTCTGGTCCCGCGAAGGAACCTGGTATTCCTCGGCCTTTGTGCCGCGCGTTACGATGACCGTCTTGAACTTCGGCTTCTCCGGCTCTTTCACCACGGCATCGAACAGCGAGCCGGCAGCGGCCTGCACGTTCGAGGCGGCCGATCCACCGAACGAAGAGATGGTGGTGACGCCGCCCTTGCCGTCGCCGCCTTCGCTGGCCGAGCGCAGCGACAGCGACAGCGTACCGACAGTGCGGGCCAGCGCCACTTTCTGCGCGCCGTCGGTCGTCACCTCGATGGTCACCGAATTGGAAATCTGCGGCGTCGTCTGGCGCTCGTCGGCACCTTGCCCGACGCTCAGCACCTTGGCATCGGCAACGACAATCTCGGAGGTGACCGTCGATCCGGCCGCACCCTGTGCATTCTTGGCCACTTCCTGAATTTCGCCGGCATCGCGCGTCAGCACGACATCAACGCGGTCGCCCGGTGTGACGAAGCCGCCGACACCTGCTATCTCGTCGGTGCGGATGGTGACCGCCCGCATTCCGGGCGTCATCATGTTGGAGAGTGTCGCGCGGCCGTTCGGACCGGACAGCTTGGTCAGCAGTACCGGCTCGTTGACCTCGATCGGCGACAGCACCACGCGGCTGCCATCGGCAAGCACCGCATTGATGGTGGTGAAGGCGCCCTGCGGCACGGCCTCTTGCGACCACGGGATTTCGCTGAGCTGCGCGCGGTCGAGCGCCATGCCGTAGCGCAATGGGGCATTCGCCACCACGATGGTCTTGAACTCGACCTTCGGCACGACAGCTGCCGGAATAGACGACGTCTTCTCTTCGGAATCGGCCTTGGCCTGGCTTTTGACCCAGAAATCCGCGGCAAAGATCGAGATCGCCCCGAAAACGGCGGCGATGCCGATCATCGATATGGCCTTGCCCCTCACGCCGAAACCCCTGATGCCCGCAGTTTCTTGTTTTGTTGGGCTTAACCCTAGGCGGCATTGTTAAAGAATCAGGAATCCTGCACCGCGGTATCGGACCTATTTCCGCCGGCTTGGTTATCGAATGGTTTTGGAGTAAGAGGGGCCATATCCCCGAACGGAACAGGAACCTCGGTCGCTTGGCGCTGAAAAGCGTGGCAGTATCGCGAGGTGATTCGCAGCATCGGACTCTATGGCAGGCATGGACGATCTTTTCGGCAATGACGACAACAAGCCGCAGCCGGTTCGCGCGCCAGCGCGCCCTGCGGATCCACTGGTGGTGCAAGCCACCAAGCGTCCTGCCTCGACCAAGGACGGCAGCGAGGGCTATAGCGCCGCCGACATCGAGGTGCTGGAAGGGCTGGAGCCGGTGCGCCGACGGCCAGGCATGTATATCGGCGGCACCGACGACAAGGCGATGCACCATCTGTTCGCCGAGGTCATCGACAATTCGATGGACGAAGCGGTGGCCGGCCATGCCACCTTCATCGATGTCGAGCTCTCGGCCGATGGCTATCTCGCCGTGACTGACAATGGCCGCGGCATCCCGATCGATCCGCACCCGAAGTTCAAGAAGCCGGCGCTTGAAGTGATCATGACGACGCTGCATTCGGGCGGCAAGTTCGACTCCAAGGTTTACGAGACATCAGGCGGCCTGCATGGCGTCGGCGTGTCCGTGGTCAACGCGCTGTCGGACCATCTCGAGGTCGAGGTCGCGCGGGGACGGCAACTCTATCGGCAAAAATTCTCGCGCGGCGTTCCCGTGACCGGGCTGGAACAGTTGGGCGAGGTCCACAACCGGCGCGGCACAAAGATCCGCTTCCACCCCGACGAGCAGATTTTCGGCAAGGGCGCGGCGTTCGAACCGGCGCGGCTCTACCGCATGACGCGCTCGAAAGCCTATCTGTTCGGTGGTGTCGAGATCCGCTGGACCTGCGATCCGTCGCTGATCAAGGAAAAGGACCAGACACCGGCCAAGGCGGAATTCCATTTTCCCGGCGGCCTGAAGGACTATCTCAAGGCATCGCTCGGCGACGACTTCCAGGTGACGCGCGAAATCTTCGCCGGCAAGAGCGAGAAACAAGGCGGCCATGGGTCGCTGGAATGGGCGGTGACCTGGTTCGGCGGCGACGGCTTCATCAATTCCTACTGCAACACCATCCCGACCGGCGAAGGCGGCACACACGAGGCCGGCTTCCGCAACGTGCTGACGCGGGGCCTGCGCGCCTATGCCGATCTCGTCGGCAACAAGCGCGCCTCGATCGTCACCTCGGAAGACGTCATGATCTCGGCGGCGGGCATGCTGTCGGTGTTCATCCGCGAGCCGGAATTCGTCGGCCAGACCAAGGACAGGCTGGCGACGATCGAGGCGATCCGCATCGTCGAGACCGCGATCCGCGACCCGTTCGACCATTGGCTGGCCGACAACCCGCAGGAAGCCTCGAAGCTGCTCGAATGGGTGATCGCGCGCGCCGACGAGCGGGTACGCCGGCGCCAGGAAAAGGAAGTGTCGCGCAAGAGCGCGGTGCGCAAATTGCGGCTGCCGGGCAAGCTCGCCGACTGTACGCAGAATGCCGCGGCCGGCGCTGAACTGTTCATCGTCGAAGGCGACTCGGCCGGCGGCTCGGCCAAGCAGGCGCGCGATCGCGCCAGCCAAGCGGTGTTGCCATTGCGCGGAAAAATCCTCAACGTTGCCAGCGCCGGCAACGACAAGCTTGCCGGCAACCAGCAGATCTCGGACCTGATCCAGGCGCTCGGCTGCGGCACGCGGTCGAAATACCGCGACGAGGATTTGCGCTATGATCGCGTGATCATCATGACCGACGCCGACGTCGACGGCGCCCACATCGCCTCGCTGCTGATCACCTTCTTCTACCAGGAGATGCCGGCACTGGTGCGTGGTGGCCACCTCTATCTGGCGGTACCGCCGCTTTACTCGATCAGGCAAGGCGGCAAGGTCGCCTATGCCCGGGATGACGCGCACAAGGACGAGCTTATGCGCACCGAATTTACCGGGCGCGGCAAGGTCGAGCTTGGCCGCTTCAAGGGTCTGGGCGAGATGATGGCGGCCCAACTCAAGGAAACCACCATGGATCCGAGGAAGCGCACGCTGCTTCGGATCGATGTGATCGACGCCGAGGCGGCGACCAAGGACGCCGTCGATGCATTGATGGGCACCAAGCCGGAGGCCCGCTTCCGCTTCATCCAGGAACGCGCCGAATTCGCCGAGACGGAAGTGCTGGATATCTAGCCACCAGCCGGTCCATAACAAGGCTCCAGTTGCGGAGACGAGCATGTGACCTGGGCGCGGCTGAAAGGCTATTTCGAGACGAGTTTAGCCGGCTTGACGCAACCGACGCGTTCGGACTGGATTTTCTCGCTGCGCACTGTTTCGGCTGGCCTGATCGCTCTGCTAGCCGCCTATGCGCTGAAGCTCGACCATCCGCAATGGGCCATGATGACGGTGTTCATCGTCGCCCAGCCGGTTGCCGGCATGGTACTGGCGAAGGGCTTCTACCGGCTGCTCGGCACGCTGGTCGGCGGCATCGCCGCGATCGGCATCACCACCGTTTGCGGCACCAGCCCCTGGGTGCTGGTAACGGTGCTTGCCGTCTGGATCGGCATCTGCACCTTCGTCTCGTCGCTGCTGCGCAATCCGGAAGCCTATGGCGCCGCCCTCGCGGGCTACACCGCAATGATCATCGGCCTGCCCGCTTTCGGACAGCCGCATCTCGTCGTCGACCTCGCGGTCGCGCGCTGTGCCGAGATCGTGCTTGGCATTGTCTGCGCCGGCCTGACCAGCCGCCTGATCCTGCCAAAACTGGCCAGCGACGCCATCGTCTCGCGCCTGAAACGCTGCATCCTTGATCTTGCCACCTATGCCGGCGGTGCGTTCTCCGGCGGCGACCCGGCAACGCTGTCCGCGCTGCACCGAAAGCTGATCACTGATGCCCAGACGCTCGGCGAGATGCGCGCCTATGCCAGGCTCGAAGCGCCAAGCTTCGCGCCGCGCGCCCATCCAGTCCGGCGCACCATCGGACAACTGCTCTCCGCGCTCTCGGCGGCACGCGCGCTGCATTCGCACGCCGCCCCGAAGAATGCGGCGCTCATTCCGGTGCGCTCGGAATTACAATCGCTGGTCGGCGAGCTGGCGACCAAGCCCGGCGCGCTGGACGATACGGCGCTGTGGATGGCTCGGCTCGATGCGATTGCCGGAAACGCCCGGCAAATGCCCGATACCTCGACCGACCAGGGCAACGACAGGGTCGGCACTATCACCCGCCTGACCATCGCCGCCGATTTCGCCGATGCGCTCAAGCAGGTGCTGCGCGGCCTCGACGCCTTGCGCGCGCCTGCCACACGTCCGGCCCGGGGCAGCAGGCAGCCTGCGCTGGTGGTGCATCGCGATTACGCCGGCGCATCGCGTAACGCCTTGCGTGCTGCCCTTGCCACGCTGCTGGTCGCGGCCTTCTGGCTGACGACGAAATGGTCGGAAGCGGCCGGTACGGTCATTCTCGTTGCCGTCGTATCGAGCCTGTTTGCTGCTCGCCCCGACCCTGTGCAGGTCGCCTGGGGTTTCTTCAAGGGAACGCTTCTGGCGCTGCCGTTTGCCTTTCTCGTCGGCCAGATCGCATTGCCTGCCCTGCCCGGCTTCGGCTGGTTCATGCTGTTTGTCGTGCCCATCCTTGTACCGACGGCGCTGGCCATGGCCAATCCACGCTATGTCGGCGTGGCGACGGCCTTCGCCATCAACTTCCTTGCCTTCCTGAGCCCGCACCAGGCGATGACCTACGATCCCGGACCCTTCTTCGCCGGTTCGGCGTCGATCCTGGTCGGCATCCTGCTGGCGATCGGTGTCTTCATCGTCGTGCTGCCCGCCGATCCGTGGCTCGCGGCCAACCGCATCGTGCGCGCCATGCGCGAGGATCTGGCGCGGCTTTGCCTGCATGAGCGCGTGCCGAGACGTTCGGCCTTCGAGAGCCTCGCCTACGACCGCATCAACCAGCTGATGCCGCTGGTGCAGAATGCCGGTCAGAAGGGCGATGCGGTTCTGGGCGGCGGAGTCGCCGCCGTCACCGTCGGCCTGGAGGTCCTTCGGCTGCGCGATGCAAGCCAAAGCCATGCCATTCCATCCGAGACCGCGCTTTCGATCGCCAACTTCCTGAGGGGACTGGCGCGCGAACTGCTTTTCCGCGCCCCCAGCGATCCGCAGACCTCGACCGTCGCCGTCGCCCGGCAGTACGCAGCGAACATCGCCGAGCGAAACGGCACCAGCGAATTGCTGCAGATCGCGGCATCGCTGCGCATCATCGCCGCCGCGATGGAGGATTTCCCCGACTTTTTCGCGAGGGATAAAGGTTAAGCTGCCGCTATCGCCAGCGCGTGGCCTCGCGCGTTCTCGCGCAGCGCATCGAGATGGATCGACTTGATCAAGGCGGCAAGATCGCCTTCGGCGGATTGCCCACCCACTTCCTTGAGCATCAGCCAGCTGACCTCCTGCACACCGGCGATGCGCTTGCCGTTGGCAACCTCGCGCCAGATCTTCAGCGCACGCAGGATGATGGCATGGGTGACTGCGGCGAGTCCGGCGCTGCGGAACAGCGCCTGCAAGGCCACGTCGTGCCCACCGGCCAGCAGCGCCCTTACCCTTTGTTCGGACTGCTGGCTGAGCGCGACCAGCGCCGAGCCGAAGAAATCCACCTTGCCATGCGCGATGGTGCGGATCAGAAAGCTCGCGGTAAGGTCGCCACGCAGCCTGAGATGCTCGATCAGGGCCGCATGTTCTTCCTGGCGCGTGCCTTCGATCAGCGTCACGGAAGCCTTGACGCAGGCGTCGCGCATGACGCGGTCGGCTCGCGCCGCGCCCATCATCGCCATCACCAGTGGCGACGTTTTCAACATTTCGCCAAGCTTGACGAGCAGCATATGCCGGCAGTCGGCCGGCAGCCTGATATCCGATATCAGCGCCTCGCGCACCAGCGGCAGGTGCCCATGTCGTTCGGCCATGCGGCGGAAGCTGAGCGAGGCGATGTCGGCGCCGCTGTTGGCGAGCAGCACGGCGCAGGCGTCCGCCTCGCCGATCTCGGCGATGGCCGCCGACAGCGCCATCGAGACGAGTGGCCGCTCGGCGATCAATTTCTGTGTCGCCTTCGGACTTGAAGCCACGCGGTTGATCAGGTCGGCGTCGGTGAGCAGCGGCGAGCGCGCCAACACCACGCCGGCGACTTCCGGCTGGTCGGAGGCCAGCACGCTGATGATCTGCATTGGCGCGTGGTGGCTCATCGACAGCGCCTCGGCCATCGCCAGCCGCACCTTCGACGAGGCATCGTCGAGCAACAGCGTCAGCGCCGCCTCGGCGGCGCAACGGTCCTCGAAAGGCAATTCGGAATTGATATAGGCCCGGGCCAGAGCGCTCGCCGCCGCGGCACGCTCCGACACCCTGGCCGTGTAGATCCATTTCAGGAAATGCGAAACAACAACCATGCCCGCCTGCTTACGCCTCTTGTCAGAAGCTTCTGACCCCACTGACGACCGTAGGCAGAATTGGTTTACGAACCGTTCACCATGTTCATTAACTGGCTTGCGAGCCTGATTTGCAGCGCCTATCACCGTCAAGCACCTGAGGAGAAAGAAATGGCCGGGCTTTATCTCGAAGAGTTCGTTGTCGGCCATGTCTTCCAGCACACGCTGCGCAAGACCGTTACCGAAAGCGACAACATGCTGTTTTCGGTAATGACGCTGAACCCGCAGCCGCTGCACATCGACTTCGATTTCGCCGCCAAGAGCGAATGGGGCAAGCCGCTGGTCAACTCGCTGTTCACGCTCGGCCTGATGATCGGCATTTCGGTCAATGACATCACAGTCGGCACCACGGTCGCCAATCTCGGCATGAAGGAGACCGTGTTTCCGCATCCGGTCTTCCATGGCGACACCATTCGCGTTGAGACGACAGTCATCTCGGTGCGCGAGTCCAGGTCGAAACCCGATCGCGGCATCGTCGAATTCGAGCATCGCGCCTACAACCAGCATGGCGATCTCGTCGCCAAATGCACTAGGCAAGCGATTATGCTGAAGAAGGCGATCTGACGCATGCGTTCGCTGCTGTTCATCCCTGGCGATTCCCAGAGGAAACTGGAAAAGGGTTTTGGTGTCGGCGCCGACGTGGTCATCGTCGACCTCGAGGATTCCGTGGCACCTCGCAACAAGGCGCTGGCACGCGAGGTGGCGGCGCGCTTCATCCTGGAACGCAGGGCGCAAACCAGTTCAGCCATATATGTCAGGGTCAACGACCTGTCGACCGCGCTGACGGATGACGATCTGGCGGCGTTGGTGCCGGCACGACCCGACGGCATCATGCTGCCCAAGTCGAACAGCGGCCAGGATGTGCAGCACCTGTCGGCAAAGCTCAGGGTGCGCGAGGCCGAAAACGGCTTGGCCGACGGCGCGATCAAGATCCTGCCGATCATCACAGAAACGCCGGCAGGCGTGCTCGCGGCGGCGACCTATGCCGGGACAAGCGCGCGGCTTGCCGGCCTCACCTGGGGCGCTGAAGACCTGTCGGCGACGATCGGCGCGCGCAGCGCCCGCGACGAGCATGGCCGCTACACGGACGTGTTCCGTCACGCTCGCACCATGACCATACTTGCCGCCGGTGCGGCGGAGGTCGAGGCGATCGACACCGTCTTCCCGAATTTTCGCGACATGGCGGCCTTCGAAGCGGAATGCACCGAGGCCGAGCGCGATGGCTTCACCGGCAAGATGGCGATCCACCCCGATCAGGTGCCGGTCATCAACGCCGCCTTCACGCCGTCGGTCGACGCCGTGAGACAATCGGCGGCAATCGTTGCCGCGTTCGCGGCAGCGGGAAGTCCCGGCGTCGTCAGCATCGACGGCAGGATGTTCGACCGCCCGCACCTGCGGCTAGCCGAGCGGCTTCTGGCGCGGGCAAAGGCGGCAGGTGTTTCCGCCTGAGCGCCTGCTACCAAACCAACGGGATCAGGCGATAACGGACCCGGGCCACATAGTCGTCATAGCCGCGCAAGCCGGTGCGAAGCGTCTTCTCTTCAATGAAGGTGCGGATGGCCAGGAGAACGACGATCACGAGTACCGACGCCAGCCCCCACCAGGAACCAAGCAGAAGTGCCGTGCCGGCGAAGAAGAGGATGGCGCCGGCGTACATCGGATGGCGGACGTAGCTGTAAGGCCCCGTGGAGATCACATGTTGTCCGCGTTCATCCTGGATCCTCACCACGGGCGCCGCGAAACTGTTCTCCAGCATCGTCAGATAGCAGATCCAGATTCCGAGCAGCAGGACGAGCGCGCCGACCACCTGCACCCAGACGGGAACCACGGACCAGCCGAAACGGACGTCGAACCCCATGAATATCTGCGAACCAAAGATGGCGAACAGTAGTATGGACAGCAGGACCTTGTCGGCCGTGTCCTGATTCTTCTGGATGGGAGAACTCAGCCGCTCATTCATCAGGCCGGGATCGCGCCTTGCCAGCGCCACGCCCAAGGTGAGACTGAGCCCCACCATCCCCACCAGATAGACCCAGGCCCCCGGCCAGTGCAGCGTGCCGGCCGACAGGAAGAGCAAGGCGCCCATGGCGCCAAACCAGACGAATGTTTGAAGGACCAATTTCGCGATCATGATCGGCCTTTCATGATATCCGCTCACTTGCGCTGGCAATTTTAGACCATCGGTCTACCATACCGACCGACGGTCTGTAATTCAAGCGAGCTGTGCAGAAGGTTCATCATGCCCCGTGTCATCAAGCATCCAGAGTTCAGGCGAGAAGAACTTCTGGACCATGCCCAGACGCTTTTTCTGACGCAGGGCTATGACAAAGCGAGCCTCAACGACGTGATTGCGTCCGCCGGCGTCTCCAAGGGCGCCTTCTATCACTACTTCCCCTCCAAGGAGGCTCTTCTGGAAGCCTTGGCCGATCGCTTTGCAAGACAGGCACTGGCTGGCGTGCAAGACATAATCGACGATCCGGGCCTAGACCCGCTTGACCGCCTGAATGGCCTGCTCAGCCAGTCGCGGCGGGCCAAGATCGAGACCGCGCCGGAAGCTTGGACTCTTTTCGAGACGATGTTTCGGCCTGAGAATCTGGTGCTTTTCCACCGTATCAATCTGGCCGCCAGCGCGTCGTTTTCACCTCTGCTGGTCAAGATCATCAGGCAAGGGATCGAAGACGACACTTTCAGGACCTTCGATCCGGAAGGTGTCGCCGACATCGTCATGCAGTTCGGCATGGCCACGCATGACGTCGTTGCCAAGGCAATTGCCGGCGGCAGCGACGCCGACATGGAGATCGCGATCGAGGCCCTGGAGAAACGCGTCAGGCTCTACGAGATCGCTCTCGACCGCATACTGGGTCTGCCCGATGGAAGCATCCGGATCGGCGAGCCCGGCTATGTGCGCACCGTCATGACGGCCAGGCAGCGAAGGAGTGCCGGCAAGGCGCTGGCCAAGCCTGATATCTAGTCCTTGTCCCAGCGCGGCCGGCGCATCGAAAACACCTCGTCGACGCTGGCATAGTCCATATAGCCGAGACGAGCGACATTGCCGGCCTTGGTGATGTCGAACAGGCCGTCTGTCAGGAAGGCGTCGTCGATGTGCACGCCGACCACCTCACCGGCAACAATCACAGCGCTTGTCGGCGATCCATCCAGCGCCTTTGGCCGAAAGACTTCCGTCACCCGGCATTCGAGTGCTGCCGGCGCTGCCGCCACGCGCGGCGGCCCGACCAAGCGCGACGGCGCCATGGCAAGATCGGCATAGACGAACTCGTTGACGCCGCGCGGTGCGTTGACCGATGTGCGGTTCATATTCTCCGCAAGATCGCGGCTGACCAGATTGGCGACGAACTCACCGGTCTCCTGCGCGAAAGAGGCGCTGTCCTTCTCGCCCTCGGAGGAGAACCAGACAATGAACGGCCGTGTCGAAACGGCATTGAAGAAGGAGTATGGAGCAAGGTTGATCTCACCGGCTCCGTTCAGCGTCGAAATCCAGCCGATCGGACGCGGCGCCACGATCGCCTTCGATGGATCGTGCGGCAGGCCGTGGCCCTTTGAGGGTTCGTAGAACATTCAGCCCGCCCACCGCCCCGAATAGTCGCCGTAAAGCTTTGCCGGATCGGGCCGCGGCCGCTCCGGCGCCGGGCCGGCATAGGAGCCGATATGGATGAAGCCGACGACGCGCTCCTGCGGCGCCAGCCCCAGCAGCGCCCTGCCCTCCGGTACATCCGAATACCAGTTGCTGATCATGTTGGTGCCATAGCCCAGCGCATTCGCTGCTATCATCAGGTTCATCGCCGCCATGCCGCCCGACAGGAACATTTCCCATTGCGGGATTTTTGGATTCTCCCGGGGGACAGATACGACGCCGATCACCAGCGGCGCGCGTGAGAACCGCGCCAGTTCCTGATTGCGGCGGCCTTCCGGCAATGGGCCCTCCCGCTGCTCTGCAAGCGCTGCCAGTTGCCTGCCGATCTCGACGCGGGCGTCGCCACGGTAGACGATGAAGCGCCAGGGCTCCAATCGGCCATGGTCGGGCACCCGCGAGGCAGCAGTGATCATCGTCGCGATCTCCGCATCGCTCGGCGCCGGCTGCTTCAGATCGGGGATCGGAGCGGAGTTTCGGGTCAGCAGGAAATCGATGATCGGCGACGCCATGGGCGCAAGTCTCCTGAACATTCTGTTTTGAGCTGAAGCGCACCATCGGGAATTCGGCGGCTCGGGCATTGGCGCGGGATACGCCGGACGGAAGAGAGTCGTATCGATCGGACTCTTAAGCCTTGAAATTGCCACCGCCATGGGCTTCAACGCAAGGCATGTTTGAGGGGACTGTCCGTCTTTTCCTGATCTGGCTCGGTGCCCTGCTGTTGATGGCGCCGGTTTCGTTCGCCATGGCGCAGAACGTCGACGGTGTCAGCGACCTGAAGCTTCCGGGAATTTCGAGCTACGCGACGCCGAAAGGCGAGACGTCACTGGCACTAAGCGGCGGCGGCGCCATCACGCTGTCCGCCCAGTTGACCGACAAGGGTTCCGACATCACGCGCGGCATCGTCTGGCGGGTCTTCAAGCCCGAAGCCGTCAACGGCAAATTGCCGATGGTCGCCTCCTCCCATGGCGGCACCGCCGTCTTCCAGCTCGAGCCTGGCAGCTATCTGGTTCACGCCTCCTACGGCCGGGCCGGCGCCACCAAGCGCATCACTGTCGGCAAGGACGCCAAGCGCGAAAGCCTCGTGCTCGACGCCGGTGGCCTCAAGCTCGACGCCGTGCTGTCCGGCGGCGTGCGCATTCCACCGAAGAAGCTGCGCTTTTCGATTTACGAGGGCACCGCCGAGGCCAATGGCGACCGCGCGCTGATCATTCCCGATGTCGAGCCTAACAGCGTCGTGCGGCTCAACGCCGGCATCTACCATGTCGTCTCGACCTATGGCGCGGTCAACGCGGTCATCCGCTCCGACATCCGTGTCGAGGCCGGCAAGCTGACCGAAGCGACCGTCGAGCACCACGCCGCCGAGATCACGATGAAGCTGGTGCGCGAAACCGGCGGCGAGGCGATCGCCGATACCTCCTGGTCGCTGCTCAATGAGTCCGGCGATCCGATCAAGGAAACTGTCGGCGCCTTCGCCTCTATGGTGCTGGCCGAGGGCGACTACACCATCATCGCCAAGAACCGCGACCGCATCTACCAGAAGGATTTTACGGTCGTGGCCGGGCAGAACCAGGAAATCGAGGTTCTGGCCACCGAGGCCGCGGCGATGGATCCCGAAGAAGGTGCTGATTAGACCAGACTGCAGTTCGCAATCCCTACCAGAGGAATCAGGTGTCTGCTTCATCCTCTGAACTGGCCGGATAATCCTGTCCGCCGTAGAGCACACGCAGGATGACCACGGTGTCACCGTTGACCCGGAAAACGATAAATACGCGGCGTTCAAAACCGACGATGCGGACGCCGGGGCCAACAGCGTCGCGCACGGTCCCGCGCTCCGGGAAGGTGGACAGCGCCATACACGCGGCCTCTATGCGGTTGACATAGTCGCCGGCACGCCGATTCCCGCTGTCGTTTTCGATGTAATTGTAGATGGCGAAGAGGTCGGCTTGAGCCGCTGGCCTGAAGACGACCTTATGCGTCACGCTTAGAGGCCTTCATGCGGTCCGCATGATGGGCGCGCAACGCTTTGAAGACGTCTTCTGCCGGGATGTCCGGACGCGGGTCGTCAAGGGCTTCCTGGACCTTGGCGTGCATAACAGCGGTGATGATCTGCTCCTCGCGATCGAGGGCGCGTAGCGCCGCGCGCATGACTTCGCTGGCGGAATCGTAGGCGCCCGAGGCCAGACGTGCGTCGACGCTGCTCTGCTGGCGGCCGAGGGTCACGGTGATTGGTTTGCTGGTTCTCATGGCAAGTTCGTTTCTTGCCTCCTTATAGCACCGCAACGTTACAGTGTCATACTATTTTCTGAACGGACGGTCGAGTCTCGGCCCCTCGCGAGCCGGACGTTTGTTGCCTCAAGCAGCCAGCTTGGTCCGCGCCGGCAGGAACGGAATCCGGCGGCGCCTCACGACTGGCGCAAGGTCGAACACGCCGCGATAAAGGCGGTCGAGCAACTCCTTGCGGTCGCGCAATGGCTCCAGTTCGCTCCAGCTCAGCATCTTGCCGACACGCACGTCGATCGCCTTGCCGGACAACCGCGCGAATTCGTGGATGAGCAGCGACGTGCGCAATGTCACCGAGGCCTTGCCGATGAATTTCGCCACCCGGCCGTCGCTCTCAGCCATGTTCATCGGGCCGCTGACCAGATGGAACAGCCTGCCGTTCTGCCCGGAAAAATGCATCGGGATGACCGACGCTTTGGCCTCCTGGACGAGACGGGCCGGAAACATCTTCCACGGCAGGTCGCGCGCCCGGCCAAAACCTTTTGGCGCGGTGGCGACACCGCCGGCCGGAAACACCACGATGGTGACGCCCTCCTTCAGCAGCCGCACCGCTTCATGGCGCACGGCCATGTTGTTCTTCAGCGCGTCCTTGGTCTCGGAAAAGTCGATCGGCAGCGAGTAGGGCTCCATCTCGCGGATCTTGAGCAGGTCCTTGTGGATCATCACCCGGAACGGCCGTCCGAGCTGCTCGGCCAGCGACAGCACGGCAATGCCGTCACCGATGCCGAACGGATGATTGGCGACGATCACCAGCGGCGTATCAGGCAATTGCGCTGGCGGCCACTGATCTGCCGTCCGCATGCGGACGTCGATCAGGTCGAGCATGCGGCTGAACACACGCTCGCCGGTCGGCACGACCTGGCGGCGCCAAAAATCGTAAAGCGCGGTGTAGCGGTCGCGGCCCGACAGGCCTTCGATCGAATGGATGAACCAGCGCGTCAGCGCCGGCTGGCGCGGATTGGCATAGGAAAGCTCGGGAAAGGGTCGTTCGCGCGATTTCAGCTTGAGCATAGGGGTTCGTTACAAGGTCGGCGTGACAAGGATATGAAAATGGCGGTGGATCGCTCCACCGCCATTTGGCCGAAAAACTATGCCGATCAGGCAGCGCGTTTGCGCCTGCGGTCGGGCGTGACGGCTTCTTCGGTCAATTGCGCGATCGCCTGGTCAAGGCCAAGCGATTCCTGGTCGCGTGAGCCCAGCCGGCGCATGTTGACCGTCTGCTCTTCCGCCTCGCGCTTGCCGCAGACGAGGATGACCGGAACCTTGGCCAGCGAGTGTTCGCGGACCTTGTAGTTGATCTTCTCGTTGCGCAAATCCGCTTCTGCCAACAGCCCGGCGGCCTTCAGCTTTGCCACCACTTCGGTCGCATAGCCGTCGGCATCCGAGGTGATCGTCGCCACCACCACCTGCAGCGGCGCGAACCACAGCGGGAAATGGCCGGAATAGTTCTCGATCAGGATGCCGAGGAAGCGCTCCATCGAACCGCAGATGGCGCGGTGCACCATCACAGGCTGCTTCTTCTCGGAATCGGAGCCGATATAGAAGGCGCCGAACCGTTCCGGCAGGTTGAAGTCGACCTGCGTCGTGCCGCACTGCCATTCGCGGCCGATAGCATCCTTGAGCACATATTCGAATTTCGGTCCGTAGAAGGCGCCCTCGCCCGGATTGATCGAGGTCTTGATGCGATTGCCGGATCGTGTCCTGATCGTCTCCAGCACGCTCCCCATGATCGCCTCGGCATGATCCCAGGCTTCGTCGGTGCCGACGCGTTTGTCGGGCCGCGTCGAAAGCTTGACGCTGATTTCGTCAAAACCGAAATCGGCATAGGTCGACAGGATCAAATCGTTGATGCGCAGGCACTCCGCAGCCAGCTGCTCCTCGGTGCAGAAGATGTGCGCATCGTCCTGCGTGAAGCCGCGCACACGCATCAGCCCGTGCAGCGCGCCCGACGGCTCGTAGCGATGCACATTGCCGAATTCCGCAAGTTTCACGGGTAGATCGCGATAGGACTTCAACCCATGCTTGAAAATCTGCACATGGCCCGGACAGTTCATCGGCTTCAACGCGAAGACCCGGTCGTCATCGGTGTCGTCGCCGGCGACCGTCACCTTGAACATGGCGTCGCGATACCAGCCCCAATGGCCTGACGTCTCCCACAGGCTCTTATCGAGCACCTGCGGCGCGTTGACCTCCTGATAGCCCTGCTCGTCGAGGCGGCGGCGCATGTAGTTGACCAGGTTCTGGAACATCTTCCAGCCCTTGGCATGCCAGAAGACGACGCCCGGTCCCTCTTCCTGGAAATGGAACAGGTCCATCTCACGGCCGATCTTCCTGTGGTCGCGCTTCTCGGCCTCCTCAAGCATCATCTGGTAGGCTTCGAGCTGCGCCTGGTCGGCCCAGGCCGTGCCGTAGATGCGGGTCAGCATCGGGTTGTTCGAATCCCCGCGCCAATAGGCGCCGGCCACCTTCATGAGTTTGAAGGCATTGCCGATCTGCCCGGTCGAGGCCATGTGCGGGCCACGGCAGAGGTCGAACCAGTCGCCCTGCGCATAGATCTTGAGATTCTGATCCTCAGGAATGGCGTCGATCAGCTCCAGCTTGTAGCGCTCGCCCTTGTCGGCAAAGACTTTTTTCGCCCTGTCGCGCGACCAGACTTCCCTGGTGAACGGCTTGTTGCGCGCGATGATCTCGCGCATCTTCTTCTCGATCACCGGAAAATCGTCAGGCGTGAACGGCTCGTTACGGGCGAAGTCGTAGTAGAACCCGTTCTCGATCACCGGCCCGATGGTCACCTGCGTTCCCGGCCACAATTCCTGCACGGCTTCCGCCAGCACATGGGCCGCGTCATGGCGGATCAGCTCCAGCGCGCGCGGGTCGTCGCGGGTGACGATCTCGACCTTGCCGGACTTGCCGAGCGGATCGCTGAGATCGCGAACCGTGCCGTCGATCGCATAGGCGACCGCCTTCTTGGCCAGCGATTTCGAGATCGATTCGGCGAGGCCGGCACCGGTCATCGCCGCGTCGTATTCGCGGACGGAGCCATCGGGAAATGTCAGGGAAACGGAATTCAGCATATATATCTCCTATCCAGTCCCGCAAACGAGCGCGGGTGGTTGAAATGCATGTCGCCCAAAAGTGTATGGCGGTTTTGGGTTACGATATGCATAGGGAAAAGCCGGATGCGTCCGGCAGCGGCTGTCTTTTATGGACAGATTCCGCCTCCGTAAAGCCCGGCTCAAATGTCCAGCGTTCATTTGATGAGGAGCGGCAGGTCCTTCAGGAACGCGGCGCGGGTCTTGAGGCCCTTGGGCATGTCGGTGCGGTTGGTGTCGACGACAAGCCGCGCAAAGACGATCTGGCGGCCATCCTTTTGCGCCCAGCCGACGAACCAGCCGAGCGAACGCTTGTCCTGAACCTTGTCGACGTCGTTGCGCAGCCTGGTGCTTCCGGTCTTGCCTTGCACCGTCCAGCCTCCGGCCTGGAAGGTCGGGATGATGGCTGATGTCATGTCGTAAGCCCTGGCCGAGACAGGCAGCTTGCGGGCCAGCAGCTTGCGCAGGAATTCGACCTGCTCGACCGGCGTGATCTTGAGCGAGGAATTCACCCAGGACTTGGTCAAACCATCATTCTTGCCGGGATTGCCGGAAACATCGGCGTTGCCGTAGTCGAATTTCGAGACATAACCGGCAAAACTCCCAGACACAAGCCGGCGGGTGATTTCCCGGGAAAACCACAGGATCGAATCCCGCTCCCAGACCACCGGATCGACGGTCTTCTGATCCCGCTTCACCGCGTTGAATTCAGGCTTGTAATCCCAGCTCGGCGTGTGCTCGTCGCTCAGGATCCCGCTGTCATAGCCGATCAGCGACAACGGCACCTTGAACGTCGAAGCCGGGCTGAACCGCTCGTCGCACACCCCGTCCTGGTAGAGCGCCTTGCCGCTCGCCGCATCGGCGATCACCGTGCACTGCACGTCCCCCAGCGGCGCCGATTGCGCGCGCAGCGGAAATCCCAGGAGCCAGGCGAGCAGGAACAGTATCCCGGCAAAGATGAAGGGAAGACGGTCGAAATTGCGCATTTTCTGCTCGCTCCAGAAGGGGGTTCCGGAGCGGCTTAGCGAGGTCTCTTGTCTCGATTTTGTCTCAAATGCGCAGTCTTTGTGCAGGCTGTTGTTAACCCTACCGGATCGTAAACGGGCAGAGCCGGCGGGACCTGACTGACGCGATCACCCCTGCGCTTCGCCGCGCTTGCTGCCGATCCGCCAGTACCGCCATGGCGTGAACCAGACATAACGATCCTCCAGCACCTCCGGCACGAGGTCTATGCCATGCGTGCCGAATGGCCCGCAGCGCAGCATCCGGAAAAATCCCATCCAACCGCCCGCCCACAGGCCATGGCGGGCGATCGCCTCATGGGCATATTCCGAACAGGTCGGCAGATGCCGGCAGGAATTGCCGACAAAGCCCGACAATGTCAGCTGGTAGAGGCGCACGAGCGACGTGCCGAGGAGACGGCCCGGCGTCTTGCGCCATGGACCGGGCCAGTTACGGCCGCGTTTCGGCGGCCGGGCGATATGCGCATGCCCATGCTGGTCGCGCACCACAGTCTCCGTTTCGCGTTTCCCACGCGATAGATGTGGGCTTCTACTGGAGAACGCAATCCCCGCGCCCTGCATGGCCCCACCGTCACGGACGGAAACGACGAAACGGCTGCCAGTCAGCCGAAGCCACCCACCGGCCACGACTGGTCGGCTCTTCGTAACGCTTTTTATGCTGTCTTCTGCCACGCCATTGAAACGTTGCGATCCGCATGACATCGCCAAAGATGCTCAGCAACTGGATCATGGTCGGTCTCCTTTGATGCGATTAGAACGGCCGCTGGCCTTCGCCTTCAAACGAGTATAATTTCCACTTCGGATAATCCTGGGTTATGCGAAATGAAGCGTGGGCGCCTGCCGTTGACGGCATTGAGGAGCTTCGAGGCGGCGGGCCGGCATCTGAGCTTCAGCCGGGCCGCCGAGGAGCTTTTCGTCTCACAGGCGGCGATCAGCCGGCAGATCCGGGAACTCGAAATCTTCCTGCGCCAACCCTTGTTCAAACGTCACCATCGCCGTGTCGAACTGACCGACACCGGACGGCGTCTGCTGGATCAGCTTGTCAGAAGTTTCGACGCTATCGATACCTTGCTTGGAGAACTGGTGGCGACACCGGCGCAGTCCGTGGTCCGTGTCAGTGTCGAGCCGTCGCTTGCATCCGTGTGGCTGGTGCCACGGCTCAACCGGTTTCGCCAATTGCGGCCTGACATCGACATCTCGCTCGAGGTCGATCCAAGGCTGATCGAGTTCCGCAGCGATCAGCCGGAGCTTGCCTTGCGCTTCAGCGCACATGCCACCGCGTGGCCGCGCAGCGAAGCCGAGCAACTTGCTTCGACAGTCGACTCACCTGTTCTGTCGCCGGCGCTGCTTGCCTCGGGCCCCGCCCTCGAGAAGCCGATCGATCTTGGTCGCTACACGCTTTTGCACGAGGAGAACCGCCAGGGCTGGGCGCGCTGGTTCGAAGCGGCCGGCGTGCCCGCCGACGCCGTGCCGGCGCGCGGGCCGATGCTGGCGGATGCGTCGCTTTCAAAGCAGGCCGCCTTGCTCGGACATGGCGTTGCACTGGGCGATCTCTTGCAGATCGGCGGAGAAGTCGCGTCCGGCGCGCTGGTCAAGCCGTTCGACATCGACGTCGCATCCGGCGCCTATTGGCTGGTGGCCAGAAGCTTGCGCGATCTGTCGGAGCCGGCCGCCGCGTTCGCGGACTGGGTACGCGGCGAATTTGCCGAAAGCAGACGTGCATTGTAAACGGTCGGTTGCCGGCCCTCAGGCTTCGGCGCGCTTCTCGATCTGGCCGATGGCGTCGACCACGGCGTCGAAAGTCAGCATGGTCGAGGCATGACGGGCCTTGTAATCGCGCACCGGCTCCAGATATCTGAGGTCCGCGAAGCGACCGTCCGGCGGGGCGCCATCTTCCTTGAGCATCTTCAGCATGGTGTCGCGCACCGCGCGCAATTCCTCGGCGCTCGCGCCGACGACATGTTGCGCCATGATCGATGACGACGCCTGGCCGAGCGCGCAGGCCTTCACATCATGGGCAAAGTCCGTGACCACGCCGTCCTGCATCTTGAGGTCGACGGTGACCGTGGAACCGCATAGCTTGGAGTGCGCCTTGGCGGTTGCGTCAGGATGATCGAGCCGGCCGATGCGGCCAATGTTCCCGGCAAAACCGAGAATTTTCGCGTTGTAGACCTCGTTTATCATTATTTTCCAATCCGTCGCCGCCAAGCGAACAGCGATTGCCGCTGTCGTGTCTTCCTTTCGCTCGCTATGACCTTATATAATGGTGGCAGTCCGGTATCGACAAGAAGACGAAAGCCAATGTCCTTGCCGGGAAGTTCACGCCGCTTACGGGGCTGGAAACGGGGCGAGTTTCCGACACCGAAAGGTCGTGGTCCGTTCAACTCGTCCCTCCGCCGAGAGGGACTACGGGAGACGCCTTTATGGATGCCGTCATCAAGAAGCTCATGCCACAGTCAGCCTATATGGAAAAGCCGGTCACCGACCGGCCGAGCGAAGCCGAAGTCGAAGCCGCCGTGCGCACGCTTTTGCGCTGGACCGGCGACAATCCGGACCGCGAAGGGCTGGTCGACACTCCGAAGCGGGTGGCAAAGGCCTACCGCGAAATGTTCGGCGGCTATGACATGTGCCCGGCCGACGAGCTCGGCCGCACCTTCGAGGAGGTCGCCGGCTACGATGATCTGGTCATCGTCAAGGACATAACATTCCATTCACATTGCGAGCACCATATGGTGCCGATCATCGGCAAGGCGCATGTCGGCTATCTTCCGGACGGCAAGGTCGTCGGCCTGTCCAAGATCGCCCGCGTCGTCGATATCTTCGCCCACCGCCTGCAGACCCAGGAGGCGCTGACGGCGCAGATCGCCGGCGTCATCCAGGACGTGCTCAATCCGCGCGGCGTCGCCGTCATGATCGAGGCCGAGCACATGTGCATGGCCATGCGCGGCATCCGCAAGCAGGGTTCAACCACGCTGACCTCGACCTTCACCGGCGTTTTCAAGGACACGCCCGAAGAGCAGGTCCGTTTCGTCACCATGGTGCGCGGCGGCGGGGTCTGATCGGCCCTCGCCGGCCATCAGACCATGATCCCGAAAAGTGGAGACCGGTTTTCGGACAAGATCATGGTCAAAGAGGAAAATGGACCGGCGATGTCGGCACTGGAATTTCCAAAAGCTCCGTCAGACAAGAAAGCGCTTGAGGAAGGCGCGGTGTTTTCGCCGCGCTTCGATGCAGCCGGGCTGGTCACGGTCATCGTGACAGACGCCGCGGACGGCATGCTGTTGATGGTTGCGCATATGAATGCGCAAGCACTGGCACTGACACTGGAGACCGGCATAGCCCACTACTGGTCGCGCTCGCGGGACGCACTTTGGAAAAAGGGCGAAACATCAGGCAATTTTCAGCATGTCGTCGAGATGCTCACGGATTGTGACCAGGATGCCATATGGTTGCGCGTCAAAGTGTTGGGCCACGACGCAACCTGTCACACTGGCCGGCGTTCATGCTTTTATCGGACGGTGGGGCTGATCGATGGCAAGGGGACGCTTGCCGACGACGGCAGCAAGCCGCTGTTCGATGCGGAAAAAACGTATCGGAAACCACTAGCTTGAACCTTCTGCCTGACACCGACCACACAGATTCATCATTTCGATACGGCCCGCTCGTATAGTAGCCGTGGGACAAGGGAGATCATGATGCTCGAGTGGGCGTCATTGCGTAACAGACCAGATGTCAGGGAGGCCAACGGCCTGTCCTCGTCAGGCGGCGCGTCCGAAACGAACTCCCAGAAGAAAACAGGCATTTCGCTCGCCTTGGGTGGCGGTTGCGCCCGCGGCTGGGCGCATATAGGCGTGCTGCGCGCGCTCGACGAAGCCGGCATCGAAGTATCGATGATCGCCGGCACCTCGATCGGCGCGCTGGTCGGCGGCTGCTATCTCGCCGGCAAACTGGACGAACTGGAAGAATTCGCCCGCAGCCTGACCAAGCGCCGCATCTTCGGCCTGCTCGATCTCAATTTGCGCGGCAGCGGCCTGTTCGGCGGCATGAAGCTCGATGCAAGGCTGCGCGAGCACATGGCCGGCATTCGTTTCGAGGACCTGACCAAGCCGTTCGTGGCGGTCACCTCCGAAATCCGCACCGGCCACGAAATCTGGCTGTCGAGCGGCTCATTGATCACCGCCATGCGCGCCTCCTATGCGCTTCCCGGCGTGTTCGAGCCGGTGAATTGCAATGGCCGCGTGCTGGTCGACGGCGCGCTGGTCAACCCCGTACCGGTTTCGGTCTGCCGCGCGTACGAGCAGCCGCTCGTCGTGGCGGTCAACCTTCACTATGATCTGTTCGGCCGTGCCGCGGTGATAAAACACAGCGCCGGCGAACTGGTCATCGAAAAGGACGCACCAAGGCCCGGCAAGGTCGACGCCGAGCACCAGTCGCATCAGACGCGGCTCGGCATTACCGGCGTCATGGTCGAGGCCTTCAACATCATCCAGGACCGCATTTCGCGTGCCAGGCTTGCCGGCGACCCGCCCGATATGTCGCTGCAGCCGAAGCTCAGCCATATCGGCCTGACCGAGTTCCACCGCGCCGACGAGGCGATCAACATCGGCTATCAGGCGACGATGGCCCAGATCGGCGAGTTGACCCGGCTGCAGACCGTTCTCGCCTGATCAAAACCTACGCACGCGCCGCATCGGTGATGCGAAACTGCACGGTGCGGTTGCCGTTCCAGTAATTTCCCGACAGCGAACCGGCGACGTGGATCGTCTTGCCCCGGTTCTTGAACAGAAATTCGCCAAGCGCGGTATCGACGGCGCGAAAGGCGATCGCCTGGATGCGGCCGCCGCTTTCCGATTGCAGCTCCACGCGGATGTGGTTGGTGCCGACCGGCCGCGCATCGGCTAGTCGGTGGCGCGGCAGCGCGAAAACGGGGGCAGCGTGCCCGGCACCGAAGGGTCCGGCCTTTTCCAGCGCGTCAAGCAGGCTGAGCGTCGCGCCTTCAGCGGCAAGCGCACCGTCTATGGCCAGGCTTTCCTCGCCCTGCAGGCGGAACACGTCGGCTGCCGCCCGCTCTTCGAAAAACGCCCTGAGCTCACCAAGCTTCGCCCGCTCCACGGTGATGCCCGCCGCCATGCCATGGCCGCCGCCCTTGACGATCAGCCCCGCAACGGCCGCCTCGCGCACCAGCCGGCCGAGGTCGAAACCCGAGACCGAGCGGCCCGAACCGGTGCCGATGCCCACAGTGTTGAAGGCGATGGCGAAGGCCGGCCGGCGGGCGTGGTCCTTCAATCGCGAAGCGAGCAGGCCGACAATACCCGGATGCCAGCTGTTGCTGGCGGTGACGACGATAGCCGGGCCATTGCCGCCGGCAAGCTCTGCATCGGCCTCGGCGCGCGCCGCCGCGAGCATCTCCTGCTCCATCAACTGCCGTTCCTGGTTGAGCCGGTCGAGCGTCTCGGCAATGGTGCGCGCCTCGACCGGGTCGTCGGTCGCAAGCAGCCGGCTGCCAAGTGCGGCATCGCCGATGCGTCCGCCGGCATTGATGCGCGGCCCGATCAGATAGGCCAGATGGAAAGTGCTGATCGGCTCGCCGATGCGCGACACCCGTGCCAGCGCCGCCAGCCCTTCGTTCTTCTGCTGGCGCGCCATCTGCAGCCCTTTGACCACGAAGGCTCGGTTGACGCCGGTCAGCGGCACCACGTCACAGACTGTGGCCAAGGCGACGATATCAAGCAGCGAAAGCAGGTCCGGCGGTGTGGCATCGGCCATGCGGCCGCGCAGGATTCTCGCCGTCTGCACTAGGGCGAGGAAGACCACACCGGCGGCACAGAGATGGCCTTGCCCGGAAAGGTCGTCCTCGCGATTGGGATTGACCACGGCAATTGCCGCCGGCAAGGCACCGCCGACCTGATGGTGGTCGAGCACCACGACATCGGCCCCGGCCTCGTTGGCGGCATCGACTGAAACGGCGCTGTTGGTGCCGCAATCGACGGTGACGATCAGTGTCGCGCCGCGCGAAACCAGTTCGCGCATGGCCTCGGGATTGGGACCATAGCCCTCGAAGATGCGATCCGGGATATAGATTTCCGACGGCACCGAGAAATGCGCGAGGAACCGCTTCAGCAAGGCCGACGAGGCGGCGCCGTCGACATCATAGTCGCCGAAGATCGCCACCTTTTCCCTGGCCATTACTGCGGCGGCGATGCGGGCCGCCGCCCTGTCCATGTCGGTCAGCGATGCCGGATCCGGCAGAAGATCGCGGATCGTCGGGTCGAGAAACCGCTCGGTCTGTTCGGCGGTGACACCACGGCCGGCAAGCACCCGCGCGACGATGTCGGGCACGCCATGGCCTTGCGCGATGGCGAGCGCAATCATGTCCTGGCGTTCTGTCAGCCGATGTTCCCAGGAAACCCCTGATACCGACTGCCTGACATCGAGGAAGAGGCGTTTTTCGCCGGTCATACGCTTTGCCAACTCATCGTTGGCCGCACGACAATGCATGCCGCCCATAAGTGCGCAGCGGTTTTGAGGCCACGACCTGCATTGGCAACAATTTCAAGCGCGTCACGTTCACGCGACGCTCTATAGGCCAAAGGCGGGCAAAGCCATGCGATTCACGGGTGTGCGCCGTCCCGGAATAGGTCAAGAAAACTGCGCTTTCCGCTTTTCAGCCTGTCGCCTAAGCCATTCGTCGGCCGCATCGCCCATCGTCTTTTCCACACCGTCCTTGAGCCAGGCCATGAAAGGCCGGTCGAACATGAATGCGTTGCCGCATTCCCGGATGAGAAAGCGACGCACATTCTGGGTGTTGCGATAGGACTTTGTGATGGCGGTGGCACGCGAAATCGGATCCGCATGCCAGTCGAACGGTTTCATCGTCAAATCCCTGCAGCCATCATCGGATGCGCCCGAATGGCTAACAATTGCAAGGCGGCTTCGCAAGCGAGCGTCAGAACTTATCCAGATCCTGATGGCGGGCCTTGATCTCGCGCACCGTCCGCGACGACGAGCGCAGCACGATCGTGTGGGTGGTGATGTAATTGTGGCCGAACTTGACGCCAGCCAGCATGTTGCCGTCGGTGACACCGGTGGCCGCGAACAACACATCGCCGCGCGCCATGTCCTCCGTCCGATAGACCCGTTTCGGATTGGAAATACCCATCTTTGCCGCGCGAGCAACCTTTTCCGCCGTGTCGAGGATCAGTCTGCCCTGCATCTGGCCGCCGGTGCAGCGCAGCGCGGCAGCGGCCAGCACGCCCTCGGGTGCTCCGCCAGTGCCCAGATAAATATCGATGCCGGTTTCTTCCGGGTCCGTGGTGTGGATGACGCCGGCGACATCGCCATCGCCGATCAGCCGGATCGCGGCCCCCGTGGCGCGCACGGCATCGATCAGCTTGGCATGGCGCGGCCGGTCGAGAATGCAGGTGGTGATTTCCGATACAGCGACGCCCTTGGCCCGAGCGAGGCTGGCGATGTTCTCAGCCGCCGAGGCATCGATGTCGATGACGCCGTCCGCATAGCCCGGACCGATGGCGATCTTGTCCATGTAGACGTCGGGCGCGAACAGCAGGCTGCCCTTTTCGGCGATCGCGATGACCGCGAGTGCATTGGGCAGGTTCTTGGCGCAAATCGTCGTGCCTTCGAGCGGATCGAGCGCGATATCGACGGCCGGACCTTTGCCAGTGCCGACTTCCTCGCCGATGTAGAGCATCGGCGCCTCATCCCGTTCGCCTTCGCCGATCACCACCGTGCCCTTGATGGAAAGCCGGTTGAGCTCCTGGCGCATGGCATCCACGGCTACCTGGTCGGCCGTCTTTTCGTCGCCGCGCCCGCGCAGCCTGGCGGCCGCGACGGCGGCTCGTTCGGTGACGCGCACCAGTTCCATGGTGAGTATCCGGTCAAGGCCGGCGACGATGTTCTGGGCCACATTCATCTGGTGATTTCCTCGTTGCCAATGCGGCCCCCGCCGGAGGCGGGCCTGTTTTGTCAAACGAGCATGACAACGGCAAGACCTGCGGAAGATTTATCGAATAGTCAGCAATATCAATCGATTAAAACGCATTTTTGAAACAAGGCCAGCCGGCCGCAATGAACCGGGCCGGCCTTGAAAAGCGAAAGTTAGACTCTTCGGCGCTAGAAAACCGCAAGATATTTGAGCAGCGAAATGATGCCGATTATGAGGACGATAACCTGCACGATCTGCCTCATCCGGCCGTCGAGCGGCAGGCGCTGAACAAGATAGAGAACGAGGATGATGACGAGGAATGTGATCAGGATGCTGATCAAGGCGGATGAAGCCACAGTGCCCTCCTTAAAAATGATGTGCTGAAACAAGGAAACGAGCCGGCAAACCCGGCCCTATCGCGCCGTGGTCAATACCAGCGGCGCGACGTATCGTTCGTCGACTGACCTATGGCAAAACCGGCCATAAAGCCGAGCAAACCGATCACGCCGACCAGGGCAGTCGTCGTACCGGGGTTTTCGCGCGCTACTTCCGAGACGGACTGAGCTTGGCTGCGCAACTGCTGTGCGGTTCGCGACGCGCGGTTCGCCGCCGTGTCGTAGAACTCGGACGCCTGTTCGCTGGCGTCATCGAGCATTTCCGCGCCCCGCGCCGAAATGCTCTTGTTGATCTTGGTGATCTCCCGGCGCAAATCGGCAATCTGCTTTTCCAGCGTCTTCTGGATGTCGTCGATATTAGGGGTGTCGGGCTTGTTGGTATCGGCCATGAAGCGGTTCCTCTGGTTGCTGACCAAGAGAACGGCGACGACACCAATTCGTTCCCGTGTGGCGGCTGTCCCCACCAGACCGGACCTCAATGCCTGCGGGATCCCTGTCCCGCAGGGGGCCTATCGGGCAAAAGCTACCCTGCCCGCTCGATGCGGATGACCTGCGGCTTGTCGGTCAGATGGCCATCCTTGGTGATGCCATCGACGGCCTTGCGTACGGCGGCCTCCGTCGTCTCGTGGGTGACGAGGATCACCGTCTTCTGTGCAGCCGCCTCGCCGTTGACCGCGTGCTGAACGATCGATTCCAGCGAAATGTCATTGTCGGCCATGCGCTTGGCGATAGCCGCGAACACGCCGATGCGGTCATGCACGGTCAGGCGGATGAAATAGCCGCCGGCATGGCTGCGCATCTGCGCCTTCTTGTAGGGTTTCAGCTCCTTCGCCGGCCGTCCGAAGACCGGACCATGCTGGAAGCCTGGCCGGCTCTTGGCGATGTCGGCGATGTCGCCGATGACGGCCGAGGCGGTGGCGTTGCCGCCGGCACCGGGGCCTGATAGCAGCAGTTCGCCCAGAATGTCGGTCTCGATCGCCACCGCATTGGTGACGCCATGCACCTGCGCGATGACCGATGCGGTCGGCACCATCGTCGGATGCACGCGCTGCTCGATGCCGCTCTCGGTGCGCTGGGCGACACCCAGCAGCTTGATCCGATAGCCGAGATCGGCGGCCGCGCGGATGTCGGCCTGGGTGATGTTGGAGATGCCTTCCATATAGATGTCATTGGCGGCGATCCTGGTGCCAAAGGCAAGGCTGGTCAGGATCGACAGCTTGTGCGCGGTGTCGTGACCCTCGATGTCGAAGGTCGGATCAGCCTCTGCATAGCCCAGCCGCTGCGCGTCCTTCAGGCAAGCATCAAACGAGATGCCCTCGGCCTCCATGCGGGTCAGGATGTAGTTGCAGGTGCCGTTGAGGATGCCGAACACGCGGGTGACCGAATTGCCGGCCATCGCCTCGCGCATCGTCTTGATGACGGGAATGCCGCCCGCCACCGCCGCCTCGTAGTTGAGCAGCACGCCCTTCTTCTCAGCGATTTCGGCCAGCGCAACGCCATGCTTGGCCAGCAGCGCCTTGTTGGCGGTGACAACATGACGGCCGGCTTCGAGTGCCGCTTTCACCGATGAGCGCGACGGACCCTCGTCGCCGCCGATCAGTTCGACGAACACGTCGATTTCGGCGGTCTGCGCCATCTTGACCGGATCGTCGAACCACTCTGCCGAGCTGAGATCGACGCCGCGATCGCGCTTCGGGTCACGCGCCGAGACGGCGGTGACGATCACGTCACGCCCGCACTGGCGGGTCAGTTCCGCCGCCTTGTCGCGCAGCACACGCGCCACCGACGAGCCGACCGTGCCGAGGCCGGCAATTCCAACACGCAATGCTTCAGCCATGTCCGGCGACGTCCCTCAAAGTCAGATCGAATTTGCGTGCGGCAAGCTTACCGGTGAGCGGAGAGCGGCACGACATTGTTGGGCTGCTTGGCGCTGGTCGACAGGAAGCGCTTGATGTTGCGCGCCGCCTGCCGGATCCTGTGCTCGTTCTCGACCAGAGCAACGCGCACGAATTCGTCGCCATGCTCGCCGAAGCCGACACCGGGCGCCACGGCCACGTCGGCATGTTCGATGAGCAGCTTGGAGAATTCGAGCGAGCCGAGATGTCGGAACGGCTCCGGGATTGGCGCCCAGGCGAACATCGATGCCGCCGGTGCCGGAATGGTCCAGCCAGCGCGGCCGAAGGCATCGACCATCACGTCGCGGCGCTTGTGATAGATATCGCGCACCTCGGCGATGTCGGCGCCGTCGCCGTTGAGCGCGTGTGCCGCCGCCACCTGGATCGGCGTGAAGGCGCCGTAATCGAGGTAGGATTTCACCCGCGTCAGAGCCGAGATCAGTCGCTCGTTGCCGACGGCAAAGCCCATGCGCCAACCCGGCATCGAGAAGGTCTTCGACATCGAGGTGAACTCGACACAGACGTCGATCGCGCCCGGTACCTGCAGCACCGAGGGCGGCGGATTGCCGTCGAAATAGATCTCCGAATAGGCAAGGTCGGACAGGATGATGATGTCGTTCTTCTTGGCGAAGGCGACCACGTCCTTGTAGAAATCGAGCGAAGCGACCAGAGCCGTCGGGTTCGACGGATAGTTGAGGATCAGCGCCAACGGCTTCGGGATCGAATGCTTGACGCCGCGCTCGAGCGCCGGGATGAAGCCGTCATTGGGCTCCACCTGCAAAGAGCGGATGACGCCGCCCGACATGATGAAGCCGAAGGCATGGATCGGATAGGTCGGGTTCGGGCACAGGATCACGTCGCCGGGCGCCGTGATCGCCTGCGCCATGTTGGCGAAGCCTTCCTTCGAGCCAAGCGTGGCCACCACTTGCGTGTCGGGGTTGAGCTTCACGCCGAAGCGCCTGCCATAGTAGGCGGCCTGGGCGCGACGCAGGCCCGGGATGCCGCGCGACGAGGAATAGCGATGCGTGCGCGGGTCGCGCACGACCTCGCACAATTTGTCGACGATAGCCTTGGGCGTCGGCAGGTCCGGATTGCCCATGCCGAGGTCGATGATGTCGGCGCCACGCGATCGGGCGCTGGCCTTGAGCCGGTTGACCTGCTCGAACACGTAAGGCGGAAGCCGGCGAACCTTGTGAAATTCTTCCATGGCAGTTCCAGACAGCGAAGGGGTGTTGGGCGCGCGCTATATACTTATTTGCAGGTAGGGTCGAGGGTGGGGTCGCATTTGGCTTCGATCTGCCTCAGCGTTTCGTCGCCATGCTTCTTGGCCAGATCCGTCAGCGCCGCCTGGTTGGCGACCTTCGGGCCGCCGCCCTTTGCCGCCTGCGCATTCTCATCCGCCTTCAATTGCGCGAGCTTGGCGTTCTTCTCGGCTTCGGTGAACTGAGGCGCCGCCACTTGCGGCTTGATGTTCAGGTTCGGAAAGGTGCCGGTATCCTTCGGCCCCGTACCCGCAGCGACAAGCGTCGGGCCATTCGTGTTGGTGCTCGAGCACCCGGCAATCCCCATGAGGACTATCGCCACGCCGATGCGGCAAAAACGTCCGGCACCGAAAAAAACAGTCTCGCCAATATTAATCGTCATATTGTTTCCCTGGCAGCCGAGGTAGAGCGAGATTGGCCCGGTCGGATGTCCCATGTTAATATGTCAAGAAAAGGCCTCGGGAGGAACCCCGCCAACCATGTCCAAAACACCCGATTCGGGCAAAGCGGAAGATGACGAGCCTTCGACCGTCGAGCAATATCTGGTGAAGGACCCGGAACGCTTCGCCCTGAACATGGCTCGCATGATCGAGCAGGCCGGCAAGGCCGCTTCCGCCTGGGCCGAGCCGCGCGAAAAAGGCGACGTGCGCGACCATGTCGCCGAGCCCGTTGTCGATATGGTGAAGACCTTTTCCAAGCTCAGCGAATACTGGCTTGCCGATCCGCAGCGCGCGCTGGAAGCGCAGACGCGGCTGTTCTCCGGCTATATGACGGTCTGGGCCAACGCCATCCAGCGCACCAGCAACGCCGCGCAAGACACCGAGGACGCGGTCAAGCCGGAGCGCGGCGACAAGCGCTTCCTCGACCCGGAATGGGGCCGCAACGCCTTCTTCGATTTCCTCAAGCAGGCCTATCTCGTCACCTCGCGCTGGGCGGCCGATCTGGTCGAGCACGCCGAAGGTCTGGACGAGCACACCCGCCACAAGGCCGGGTTTTACGTCAAGCAGGTGTCCAACGCCATCTCGCCGTCGAATTTCATCCTGACCAATCCGGAACTGTTCCGTGAAACCGTCGCCTCGAACGGCGAAAACCTGGTGCGCGGCATGAAGATGCTGGCCGAGGACATCGCCGCCGGCAAGGGCGACCTGAAGCTGCGGCAGGCCGACTACTCCCCCTTCGAGATCGGCCGGAACATCGCCACCACCCCCGGAAAGGTGGTCGGCCGCAGCGACGTCGCCGAAATCATCCAGTACGACCCGGCGACCGAGATGGTGCTCAAGCGGCCCCTGCTGATCTGCCCGCCATGGATCAACAAATTCTACATCCTCGATCTGAACCCGCAGAAGTCCTTCATTCGCTGGGCGGTTGAACAGGGCCACACCGTGTTCGTCATCTCCTGGATCAATCCGGACGAGCGCCACGGCACCAAGAGCTGGGAAGCCTATATCCGCGAGGGTCTGCAATATGGCCTCGACACGGTCGAGAAGGCCACCGGCGAACGCGACGTCAACGCGATCGGCTATTGCGTCGGCGGCACGCTTTTGGCGGCGGCACTGGCGCTGATGGCGCAAGAGGGCGACGACCGCATAAAATCGGCTACGTTCTTCACCACGCAGGTCGACTTCACCCATGCCGGCGACCTGAAAGTGTTCGTCGACGAAGAACAGGTCGCCGCTGTGGAAAAGTCGATGAGCGAAAAAGGCTATCTCGACGGCACCAAGATGGCGACCGCCTTCAACATGCTGCGCTCAGGCGACCTGATCTGGCCCTATGTCGTCAACAACTATATGCGCGGCAAGGATCCCCTGCCCTTCGACCTGCTCTACTGGAATGCCGATTCCACCCGCATGGCGGCGGCCAATCACTCTTTCTACCTGCGCAACTGCTATCTCGAGAACAACCTTTCGCAAGGCACGATGGAACTGGCGGGCCACACGGTTTCGCTCGGGGACATCACCATCCCGGTCTACAACCTCGCCTCCAAGGAAGATCACATCGCGCCGGCGCTTTCGGTGTTCCTCGGCTCGAAATATTTCGGCGGCGCGGTCGAGTATGTGATGGCCGGGTCGGGTCATATCGCAGGGGTCGTCAATCCGCCGGCATCCAACAAATACCAGTATTGGACCGGGGGTACGCCGACGGGCGACTTCAGCCAGTGGATAGCCAATGCCACCGACCATCCAGGATCCTGGTGGCCGCACTGGCAAGACTGGATAGAGGCCAAGGACAACACCCGCGTGCCTGCCCGCAAACCGGGCAAGCATATGAAAACCTTGGGTGATGCTCCCGGCACCTATGTGAAAGTACGTGTGTAACGGACTGTAATGTGTGGTGAGTTGACGGACCGCCAAAAGCGGGCGAAATGGTGTCGTCAACCATCAAGCGGCCGTAATTCGGCAATCACCGCAAAAATACTTTCAGGCTTGCGGATTTGACACAGGTCTCGTTTCCGGATCGGAGACAAAGGTCACCCTGGCATCGACGCATGCGTGTGGCGCCAAGGATATACCGACCGGACATCGAGGGGGAATTTGACTTTGAAATCAGCAGGATGGAGCCTCGCAAAGGGAGAACGCCGCGCCATTGTGGCAGCGCTCTGCTCCTTGCTTCTGGCCTCCTGCACTTCGGCTGGCGACCCGACAATGTCGGTCGGAATGCCCGGTTACAATGCCACCGCATCGGACATAAACGCGGCCTCCAGCGGCAAGGCGATCGCCTCCGATTCGTCTGATATCACGACCGAGCAGACGACGGTGATGACGGCAAGCGATACGGCGCTGCCTGAAAAAGTCGCCTACGTGCCTATGTCCAAACCGGGAGCTGCCTTTCCGCTGATCACGCCGGCGGGCGCCGAAACCATCGTTGGAAACACGCCGCAATCGCTGACGCAGCAGGCACAGACCGCGCAGCAAACCGACGCGGTCGCCCAGCAGATTGCCGCGGTCGACGGCGATGTGGCGGCGCCGAAGCCCGCTTCCGCTCCGGCCATGAACAACCCGGTCTATGTGACGGCTGGCGAGATGCCGCAGGCCGAAGCACCAAAGAAGAAAGGCTTCCTCGCCTCGATGTTTGGCGCAACGCCAGCCTCGGCGACACCAGCCCCCATCATCAGCAACGCCCGGACGGGCGAGCAGCCCCCGGCGCAGGCAAAAGCGGCGCCACCAGCGGCAAAGCCGATCATCACGCTTGCCTCGGCCAGTTCCACGGCCAAGCCGGCGCAGCTGGCTTCGCTCGGCGGCGATACCGGCCACGTCACTGGCAGCGATGCCCTGCCCGGCGTGCGCCAAACGGCCCTGTTCGAGATCAAGCGCAAGTCCGGCCTCGATGACGAAAGCGACGTCGACCTCAACGAGGATGAGGGGCCAATCGGCGGCTCCTATCAGGTTGCGTCAGCCGCCGGCATGGCCCGGTTGGCGCCCAACGGGCTGCTCAAGCAGAACGAGAGCGTCGACGTGGCCTGCCTGAAGCCGTCGCTGGTGCGTGTGCTGAAGACGATCGAAGGCCACTACGGCCGCAAGATGACGGTGACGTCAGGCTATCGCGACCCGGCCCGCAACCGGCGCGCCAACGGCGCCAAAAATTCGCTGCACATGTATTGCGCCGCCGCCGACATCCAGGTGCCCGGCGTTTCGAAATGGGAACTGGCGAGCTACATCAGAAGCATGCCCGGCCGCGGCGGCGTCGGCACCTACTGCCACACAGAATCGGTTCACGTCGACGTCGGCCCCGAGCGCGACTGGAACTGGCGCTGCCGCCGGCGCAGCGGCGGTGACGGCTAGCGCGGATCTGAGATCGGCTGGCGGCCAAGATCGTTCCGTTGGGCATCCCGAATATCGGATTGGCCGAAGCCTTCCCAACTTCATCATTCCGGAGCAGAGCGATGCGGCGTCCCCGCTAATCGTCAAGCTCGCCAACTTCGGGAAATCGTTGATTTGGCAGGCCCGGAAAAAAGTTGTCCAAGGTGGCACCTGACGGGTTGCCGGTTGCGCACAACGCCAGTATAAGCCGCTTCGTCTGAGCGCGCCCATCGTCTAGCGGTTAGGACACCGCCCTTTCACGGCGGTAACAGGGGTTCGATTCCCCTTGGGCGTACCAGATCTTTCAACGACTTAGCCGAATCTGTACCCCATTCGTCACATAAGCGTCGAATAAGCGCAGCGAATTTCAGCGGACGTTCGCGCACAAACCGAATCAACGTGACTGAGAAAAGCCCGCCACCGTGAGGTAGCGGGCCAAACGCGACAGTTCAGGCTGCGCCGCCTTCCGAAGCGTTGACCGCCTCTTCCAATACTTCTTCCGGTAGGAACGACCAGAGCAGCGCGTCAATGTCCTCATGCTTGGTCCGCGATTATGTCGGGTGCGAGCAGATCGAAGTTGGCTTGGTGGACTGGATAACCAGCAAGTAGCAACAAGGAAACCTTTTTCGGGGTTAGGAATTAAGGCCATATGGCCCGCTTCTTCTTTGATCTAACGGACGATGGCGAAGTGTTTCCCGACCCTGAAGGCACCGAGCTTAAAAGCCGGAAAGCCGCTGAAGATGAGGCAGCAACAGCGTTACTCGAAATAGCCAAAGACCAGATGCCGGAAACTTTCAGGAAAGTTGCCATCCGTGTCCGCGACCACACCAGCAAGCCGCTATTCACCGTGAAGGTCACGTTCGAGTGGGTGCGTGAGCTGCCCGATGGATGAGGACATCGCCTTAGAGCTATTCATTATGGCGGCGCACCGACGCCAGCGACATGCGGTCGCTGAGGCAGACAACATGCTTTCGGCCATCGCGGACACGCGCCGCACAATCGCAGAGTCGCGCAAGCTGCTAGAAGGACTAACCGACACGTCAGGCCTTAAGTGGGTAGCACCGGCCCAGTAGTGTTCCACCGGATGAACTCGACTTCCCTTCCGGTCACATCCCGCACGGCTTTCAAAAGCACCTCATGTAAGACGCGTGTCTGTCTGTAGTGGTCGCAGTGCGGCGATATGAACGGCTTGACGATGCTCAGGTGCAGCGCTTCCGCTGCCACCAGAAAGCGCTCGATTTCAACCTGTGATAACTGCTTGGAAGGTTTCGATCGGGCCATTTGTGCGAACTCCGTTTGAGGGGATCGCCGCAACGGAAGGATTATATTCCTCATCGCCATCGGGCTGGCAAGCGACTCGGCCCGTTCAAGCAGCCGAGCATCGAGCGCGAGCATCAGCGGCTAAAGCGACCTAGCACCCGGATCGACCTTTCTTGATTTGTGAAGCCTTGGCTTCGGCAGCAAGGCGTTGTTCTCGAAGTCGGGCAGTTTTTGTATCTCGCGCCTCTCTCTCGGCCGCGTTAGCAATCTTTGCCTCACGGTCTGCGCGCTCCAACCGGTCTTTGTCGACGCTCCGCTGGGACAGTTTGGCCTCCTGCAGAAGAACCTTCAATTTACAGTTTGCTAAAATGTTCCCATCAATTTTGTCGCCCTGAGGGAGCAGTGACGGCCTTCCGATGTTCTGCTCCGCCAAGGGAACCGAGCGCGATCCAAACTTCCTTTTCGGAGCGTGTTCCAGTGGGTCCGCCCCCACTGGCGGGCAGAGGCGGACCCGGCCGGGGCTTGGAGCCTCGGCCCGGCAGCGGGGGACGCTGCCGCCATTTCCAACCCCCCTCGATATATCAGGTTCCGCTATTACACAAAAAGCCCCCACCGTTCGGCAGCGGGCCAAACCTTGGATGGAAATCAGATCACCAGCAGGGTTCGAACAGTGGCCAATTCACCGGTCCGTCCCGTGCCACTGAATGAACGACGCATCCTTAGGGGCCGGAACTTTGATGCAATAGCGAAGTTCGAGAGGAGATATTTTCGCAGCAGGCACGCAATGAACGGGATCGTAAACGACATCCTGGCCGAGGTGGCAGAGATACTTCCGTCGCTATCACCGGACGAAAAAGATTTGCTGCCGAAACTGCCAGTCGACGCGCCCAATTTTCCCAACGACCTGGAACCAGTGATTCGAGCGGAGACGCCACCCCCGAAGCAGAAAGCAGAAACCGCAGACCGTCACTGCGACGGGAAGCCGCCTCAAGGCGAAGCCTGATGTCGGACGACGGGCGGAACCGAGTTCGGGAAGGCGCGTTGCTCACCAGCGCCACGTCACGAAAGGCCGGAGCAATGGTGGACAATCTATCTCGCAGGCAAGAACAGCGTGGCACGCGAAGACTCATGGCGTGGGGCGTGGCGGTTATCGCCGTCCTTTTTCTAGGCCTGATAGCATTCTTTGTACTCACGCCTTTATCGAACGGCTCTTGGCAGACAGCACCGTTCAAGCGTGCTCCTGAGCAAAACCAGGGCGGTAATGCGCCAGCGGACACGTCACCCAGCCCAGGCGTGAAAAAAGACCCTCAGGAAAATACTGAAATGCCCGAGCAGCAGTAGTGGGGTGGGAACAAATCCGCACCGGTCTGGAAAACTTCTTTCGGGGCTGCCGGGCGATTTTAACAAAGAACTCGCCCGCCGACCTTTCCCGCGCGGACCTTCTGGTAATGCTCCTACGAGCGGCCCTGATGCTCCGAAACGTAACCGGCCCAGCGCTTGACCCGAGGGTCCAAGAGCCCTTGTCGGGCGTGGCGGAAGAAATGGGGCTCACGAGGGCGGACCTCATCCGAACCATAGTGAGCGATTGGCTTGTCGCTAATGCGTATCTGCCGGTTCCGCATGCATTGGACGAGGACAGCACTGTGGAAGGAAACGCAGAAAGTGAAGGTGGCAGGATCACATTGGTGAAAGATTACATTCGCCAAACCACGTTGCGCGGCTCTCGCCCGAGCAGCGTCAAGAGCCTCCGCCGACCTGTCAGAGCCGATGACAAGACCTGTGGGTCCGACAACATCTGCCGCGAGAAAGGCGACATCCCCGGCGCCGCTCCCCACATCAAGGACATGCATTCCCGCTCGGAGACCAGCTCGCCGTAGGTAATCCCGTGTCAGCGGGTCAACCAATGTCGCCTGCGTCGCCAGCCTTTTTAGTTCTCTTTCCGAATGCCCAGTTCGTATTCGTGCTGACGTTCGCTTGTCATACTGGTGTCCCCCCGGATGAAAAAGCACAACAAGTTAGAGCTCGAATGCAGGCCCTTGGCGCACTCTAAAGCCGAGCGGCTCATCTGCACTTTAGAGATGTCTAACATAAATGGCGGCTGAAAGGGTGTCTAGGCGCATCCTCATTGGACCTCCCAGAAGTCCTTCAGCGAGGCGAACCCGCCGTGCCGGCCCAGCACGACGGTTTTTTCGAAAGTGGCTACATCCTGAGAATCGACCGCTATGCATCAACCTGGGACAGGAAAGTCCCAACGGAAGGTCAGCAGCCTTCCGTGGTCTTTTTCATCTGGCCAGGAGCAGCCGAGTTAGCATCGGTATCCTGTTGACCTGGCGCTGCCTGCTTGGCGCTGCCAGTTTGTTGACCCGGAGCGCAGTCCTTGGCGGAGTTCGAGTTCGTTCCACTCGTGGTGGTCGAATCCGTGCCCTGATCGGTCGTAGTGCTCGGCATGGTCTTGGTTGTCGAGGTCGACGATCCGCCTGTGGTCGTGTCGGTCGATTGCGCAAATGCGAGGCCAGTTGACAGTGCCATAATGGCTGAAGCGAAAAGAACCTGTTTCATGATCAACTCCATTTCGGAATGTCCCTTTGGTACCGAACTTCGCTGCGGCACGACGGTTCCAAGAAAAATGGGCAATCCAGAGGTCCGCACCTGGGATTGCCCTATGGCCCGCCACTGGGAAGCTCTCTGCCGTTATCTTCAACGAAGACCTGTCTTCCGCGATCACACCATAGGCTAACGCGGTCACACGGGTCATAATCCTGCTACAAAGTGGTCGATTCCTCAGGGATGTAGCCGCTCCAAGAGCCCGCCGCAGGTCGCCCCCGTGGCGGGCTTTTCAATTGCACGGTCGAGTTGGGTTCTCGGCACTGCGATGATGAGAAAGCCCCGCAGTGGTGGTAAGCCCGTATTTATTGCCTGGTTTCCCGGCTTTAAACAGCTGACTTCGCGGTGTGCGGATTCGGGCAAAAAGCCGGATTCTGCCTGATGAAGGCGAAGGCGAGCCACCACGGTCAAAGAGTGGGTGTTGCAACCCCCTCAAGCGCAATTATCCTGGTATTGGCGCAACGCTTCCGGATTTCAATAAGGCGGGCGTATTCCGGCGAATTGTACCAGCCCATCAATGACGTCATGTCGGGGAACTCGATAATAACCAAACGGTGTGGCTCCCAATCACCCTCCAAAACCTTGGTCGCACCGCCACGACCTAGATATCTCCCACCATAACGCTCCTCGGTGGCTGGCACATCGCGCCGGTATTCCTCGAAGACGGCAGCATCCTTTATGTCTACATCCGCGATCAGATAGGCGGCCATTTGCGCTTCCTTCTCCTCGACGGCGCCCGATCGTTGCGCTCCGGTGCCGGGGTGGGGCCTGTCGGTTAAGACAACTCTCTTCTGCGCTTCAACCGGCATCCGCCAATGCGAAGTCAAAAGCCGGTTACAATCCACGGGTTGGAGTCGTACCCGAGGCGCGGCTCTGCCTTTGCGCCGCTATCTTCCGGTTTGGCGGTTCCGGTGAAACCGCAGTCCAGATTTGGAACGGGCTTCTTGGCTGACGGGTTGGTGGAACACAAGGCGGCGGCGTCACTGACCGCCACCTTCTTTTCCTTGGCAACAGCGACACCAGCCGTAGCGAAAACGACAGCCACGCAAAATACAGCCACTCTCATTTGAACCCCCATATTGCACCCGACAGATGGTCGGACATGACCTAGCGTCACCTTAATATTAGCACTACGAAATATATTATCTAGCCCCGTGCCATCAAAAGCAGGCTGAGTGCCAAGCTTGCATCGTGACCGCCAAAACCGGTGCCGATCTGGACACCAGCCGGCATGAGTCGCATTCTGCTCGTGGAGAAGGATGTGGATCGACAAAAAACAGGGGCTGATCAGGCCAAACGCTGGCGGGACCGGGCCCTGCGCAGTCGCCGCAGGCGTCTGTCACACAACATTGTGTCGTGGGCGCTGATCCTCATGGCGATAACCATTCTCGGTGGTCTGATCGCGCTCAAGGCGTACAAGTAAGCAGAGCCCCAGCGCGCGAGGCTATCAGGCCACAGCCTAGCCGCTGCCAAGCAGCGGCACGGTAACGGTTGTCGCGTAGTTGATCGGGAAGGAACTGAAGTAGGGGAAGTCGATGACGAAGGCATAGGCCGCGGTCAGATGCGCCATGCGGAAGCCGCCGCTCACGGGGTCGATGGCGATCGTGACGTTCACGTCTTTAAACCCCAAGGCCTGCAATTTCTGCGTGGCGATCGATTGAATGTCGGCCTGGGTCAGCGTGTTCTTAAGCTGCAGCGAGCGCGCTGACGTCTCCAGCGTATAGCGAACACTGGAGACCGAGTGCATCGACCAGCCAAAAGCGAAGATCCCGAACAGCAGCATGACGAGGAAGGGGGCGATCAGCGCGAACTCCAGCCCGGCCCCGCCCGATCGATCCTGCCGGAACGCGCTTACCCTAGCGGACACGGATCATCTCCTGGTGACCGATTACAGTGGAAGTGGCAAATGGGCCGAAGGCAATTGGCGGCACCCAGGTGGCCGATGCCTGGATCTGGACATAGACCGACGGCACCTTCGGCCCACTGCACAAGGTGGCAGCGTCGACCACGGCCGTCCCGCACATGTAAATCCGGCTTAGCGTGACCTGGCCGTCCTCCGGCCGATTCTCCCAGCTCGCAATGGCAACAGCCTTGGTCGCCGCATCATTGGTCGATCCGCTCATGACCAGGTTCGAGGCGGTCTTCACGCCGGCGCGCATCGAGAGCGAACTCGTTACGTAAGACCAGCCGTCCAGAATACCGAGCAGCACCAGGCACAGGATGGGCAGCACCATTGCGAATTCGACCGCCGCAACGCCCGCTTGATCGCTCAGGATCGGCACCGATCGGCGTTCCACGGAGGCTACTCTACCAGCGCCACGGACTGCGCCGCCGGAATGTCGCGCATCCCGAGGCTCTTGCAATCCTGGTTGACGGTCGCGCTGCCGGACCATTGAATTGTGTTGGCGACCACCTGGGTGCAGCCGCTGTTGCCCGAGAAGTTGCCGAGATAATTGACCTGTTGCTTAGGAAAATAGAGCGCGCCGGTCAAAAGCGAGTCCGCCGTGCCGTTGAAGGTGCTCTGGGCCGCGGTCCCCGTCCTGTCGCCATAAAACAGCACCCCGGAATAGGTGCCTGAAGTCGGCGCGCTGAGCTTCACGGAGGCGTTGCCGTTCATGCTGACGGTGTTGCTGCCTTGCATGAAGATGGTAACCCCGGTGCCCAAAATGACCGCACCCGCGTTGATCTTCAAATTGCCCTGCACGACATAGACGCCGGGAGACAGCGTGATGGTGCCGTTAAGGTTCATGCCACCGCAATAGGTCCCGGGCTGGATTGTCTGCGTCGTCTTGTTGCCGTTAATATTCTTGCACGGGTTGCTGGCCGCAGGCGTTGGCAGGTCGGCAAATGGATCGGCGGCAGGCAGTGCCTGGGTGATCGGGGCCTCGCAGACGGTGGTGACGGGATTGCTGAGGGAGACGCCGCCCGCCGATATCAGGCAATCCACCTGGAGGGCCGCCGAGCCCTGAAGCTTGATGGCGTCCGGGGCGTTCGAATTGGACATGATGACGCAGTGTGTGACCTTCACGCTGGTATTGCCGGAAAACAGTACAGCCTGTGGGGCGACCGGATCGAGCGCTTCCATGCAGGCCTTCGAGCCATCGATGATAAGTGCGACCGCCCTCGCCTGCTCGGGAACCGGGGTCTGCGTGAAGATCAAGGTGAACATCCGGTCGAGGTTTTGGCGGACTATGACCTCGACCGCTTTCTTCGCCGTGTTCGGTCCGGACGCCGGCGGCGTATTGACGACGATGGTGCCCGAGCCCAACCCGTTCGTCGCGGCCGACTGGGTCGCGGCCGCGACGATTGTCGGCTTGTTGGAACCCGAGATCTGTTCGAGCGCACCGGCATAGGCGGCGGCATCGGCCGTCGCCTGCAATTTCAGGCTGTTGTAGTACCAATAGGAGGTCTCGACACCGAAGCCTGCGCCGCCGACAACGACCGGCAAGGTCAGAGCAAAAATGGTGGCGACGTTAGCGCCCGTGCTCCGGCGCATGGCGTCCATTACAAGCCGAACACGGGTGAAGCTACTCAAGGCCATGGTTTAAATTAGAAAGCACGCATAGATGAACGAATGGCTAAAAAGTTCGTTGCATTTTTGAGCAGTGGTCCATTGGCTTCAAAAAAGAAGTGTTTCGCTGGCTGACCAACGCGCAAGCGCATCGATGTCTCAGAGTGGGCCACCCCTCAAGGCCGGCGGGAAATTGCCGGATTCGCAGCCGAGACCGCGCGAACAACGACCGGGTCTCCGAAAAACACACCGGAGTAAGTGTATTTACAAATTACTGATGCATGTGTGGAGGATGGAGGTTCAGGATTTGCTTCAAGCGGAAAGAATTGGCATCGACTCCGAGGCCGTATCAGCCAACATCTCTCGCTGCACGGCCAGGAAAAACCTGCGCACTTCATCGCCGGCTGCTGTTCTGTCCCTGCCGGATCCGACCACAAGATCGAGCAACTCCGACGCCTTGGCTCTCCAGAACGAGGTGGCGGTCTCGCCATGCAGGTTGCCGAGCTTGGCGGCAACCTCTCTAACCAAGAATACCTGACGGTCGATCGGGAATGCACGGACTTTTTCTGGGGACATCTTCCAAACCATGAGACTGACGCAACGAATCACCATCGCCAACAAGCAATGGCGTAGCCGGGAAGGTGGAAACGGAAGCTTAACGGCGCTGACGTAGGTGCTGCGGTCGTCGGGGACGAAAGGGCGCAGCCCTACGCTCACGACATCGCCGCGTGCGTTCAAACGCGATCGTTGACGTAGGAATCGGGGCAGGCGAAACGGGCGACGGCCCTCAGGCCTGGAGCGCCCTCGCCTCACCGCCGCGCTTGCGCGGCGTCATCATGTCCCTGGCCATCAGTCCACTGGCGCGGCAAAACGCCATGAACGCCCGGCAGGCATCCTCGGTCTTGACCACCTCCACCGTGGCGCCAAAGCAGGCGTTGAACGCTTTCTGATAGATCGGGCCCTGACGGCGCGCAGGCCAGTCCTGGAGAAAATCGAGCGCCTGTTCGACGCCATAGATCTCCTCGACTGGCAGACCGGATCCAGGCGCTATGCGCACCGGCACCTCGAATTGCAGTCTATCCATTTCCTGTCTCCCGAACGGCGTCGCCGAGGCAACGCCGTTCGTCGTCAAAAGTTGCTTTGACCGGCTTTTGGCTCAGAAATGTGTCGTCACTTGGGTCGCGGGCCGCCACATCGCGCCAAAGAAATCGCGCATCCGAGATCTGTCCTGGGTGCCATATGCTCACTGGTTCGCCGAATCCGTCTCCGCGTCGAAGGCCATGCGAATGGCGGTGATCAGTACAAATACCGTCGGCACGGCGAAGATGCCGCCGAGAACAAGGGCCGCCATCGCCGACAGGCCGAGCGTCTCGGCAACCGCCCAATAGACGGTTCCGATGCAGATGAGCGCCTGGACGGAGAGAAACATGGCAGCCGAGGCCGCGCGCGACAGGGTTTTGAAAGTCTTGATGCGTTGTTGCATTGAAATAATCCGGAAATGACGCGCCGCGCGACCGCTGCGCGGCCGACAGCCGCCGCACGATCACGACGCAACAGGAATAACGAATGAGGTAAAGGGTACGGTCCTGGACCGCTCAGGCCGTGATGGTCGGCGGTGCGCGCGGCTGATTGGTGCTCGCCCCGGGAACCGGAGCGGCCCCATATCCCGAAACCATCGCTCTTTGCGATGTCCGTTCGGCCCAAAGAAAAACAGCGTCGGGGACCGGAAGCGCGGGATGGCCGCCGGCGAACTTGACCAGGAGCGGACGGCCGGCACGAACTTCCAGCGCTTGCGCCTTGCCGGTGACACGCAGCAGCGCCGCCACCTCGCCCGACCGCTCGACACCGACACTGGCACCGCTTGGCGCAGACCCCGCAAAGCCTGACGCCGCCGGCAGGCCGAAGCACAGCATCGCCAGCAGCACCATGCCCATCAGGCATGAGCACGCTGCCGTCAGCGGCGCTTCAGGCCATCCGGTTTGCCTGGCCGCCGCGAAGGGACGCGATCTCGAAAACATCACCCGCCCTAACGCACCATGGCCAGAAAGGGAAGCAAACCGGGCAAAAACCGGCAAGACATCGCCCATGCGAGGCAAATATCCGGAAGCGCGCGGCCGCATCAGACAGTTCTTCCTTGAACCTTTTGCCCTCAAGTGCCAAATCTGGGGAAATTCTCACGCTGGCTCTCCTGCAGAGCCCTACCCGCTACACGGACAAAATGGTCACCTATCTCGACGCCGCCACGGCCCCGCTCAGAAATACCGGCCAGATCCGCCTCTATGGCGAGGACGGCTTTGCCGGCATGCGCAAGGCATGCGATCTCACCGCACGCTGCCTCGACGAGCTGGTGCCGATGGTCCAGCCCGGCGTCACCACCGAAGCAATAGACCGCTTCGTCTTCGAATTCGGCATGGACCACGGCGCGCTACCGGCGACGCTCAACTATCGCGGCTACACGAAATCGTCCTGCACCTCGATCAATCATGTCGTCTGCCATGGCATTCCCGACAACAAGCCGCTCAAGGATGGCGACATCGTCAACATCGACGTCACCTACATCCTCGACGGCTGGCACGGCGATTCCTCGCGCATGTATCCGGTCGGCACGATCAAGCGCGCCGCCGAGCGCCTGCTCGAAGTCACGCATGAATGCCTGATGCGCGGCATAGCGGCGGTCAGGCCCGGCGCTCGCACCGGCGCCATCGGCGCCGCCATCCAGACCTTTGCCGAAGGCGAGCGCTGCTCGGTGGTGCGCGACTTCTGCGGCCACGGCGTCGGCCAGCTTTTCCATGACGCACCGAACATCCTGCACTATGGCAGCGCCAATGAGGGCGTAGAGATGCGGCCTGGCATGATCTTCACCATCGAGCCGATGATCAATCTGGGCAGGCCGCATGTGAAGGTTCTGTCGGACGGCTGGACCGCGGTGACGCGCGACCGCTCGCTGTCGGCGCAGTACGAGCACACGATCGGCGTGACCGACACAGGGTGCGAGATTTTCACGCTGTCGCCCAAAAAGCTCGATCGCCCCGGCCTGCCGGCCTAGCGGCGCATCTACCCGGCAGGAGGCCGTCTATGCCGACTGCACGCCTGCGGCATTCGGCAGGTCGATGGTGACGACCAGTCCGCTGGGCTGGTTGTCCTCCAATTCGATCCTACCGCCGTGACCCTGGACGATGTCGGCAACGATCGACAGGCCCAGACCGAAGCCATGCTTCGATGCAATACCGCGCGACGCATCTTCCTTGAAGAATGGTTCGAAAACACGGGCGCGTGCCGTCATCGGAATACCCGGCCCATCATCCCCTACCGTGATGCGCGCCGCCGTGCCGGTCGCCGTCAAGGCGACCGTGACATTGCCAGCGAATTTGACCCCGTTGTCGCAAAGATTGGCGATGGCACGCGCCAATGCATTGGGCTTGCACCAGCCCAGGAGCCGGTCCGGCCCGGAATATGAGACAGGAAATCCGACATCGGAGAATTCGGCGCAGACGGTTTGCAGAACGCTGGTAATGTCGGCGCGCTGCAGCTTCTCCGTCGAAACATCGTTGCGCAGATAGGTCAGGGTCTCGTCGATCAAGATTTCGATGTGCTGGACATCGGACAGGATTGCGGTTCGGATTGGGCCATCATCCATACGCTCGGCGCGAAGCCGCAGCCGCGTCAACGGCGTGCGCAGATCATGACTGACGCTGCGCAACATGCGCGTGCGATTTTCGATCATCGTGCGGATGCGCGTCCTCATCCTGTTCAGGGCGCGCGCCAAGCCCACCATTTCAATGGAACCGTGTTCGACGAAGAGCTGTTCGCCATTCTCGATCTCGGCCGAACCGACTGCTGCCGAGATGCGCTTCAATGGATCCGTCACGGCCCAAACCGCAAACAGCCAGATCAGCACGGGCAAGGCGACGAAAGCCATGAACCTGTAGAACGAGGCACGGACGAGGCCCGATGTCAGCCAGGAATCGGGCATGCCGAAATGGGCCAGGACGTCCTGCTGGTCCAGGTCGATGACAAACGCGTATCGGCCGCCGATCCTTAGCCAGCGTCCATCAACCGTCCCCCTGTCGATTCGCAAAAGCCATTCGACACTTCGCCATTGCAGATAGGACTGGGGAATGCCGCGTATCTGCTCCTTGGGCAATATCTCGAAATCAAAGCCGGCCCGCGTTGCTGTCGCCAGAATTGCCCCACGCGCCTCCGCCGGCGTTTCTTGCAACAAGGCAGCAACAACGGCCGCACGCCTTGCGTTATCTTCCGCGGCGGGAAGGTCGACGTTCTCCATGAAACTCTCGACGACCGAACCGACGAACATGATCACGATCACCGCGATGAAAATGATCGCCACAAACTGCCCACGCACGGACTGTGGCAAGAAACGGCGGATGAAACCCTTCATGCTTCCTCCACCGTCGCGGTGAAGATGTAGCCACCCAACCGAACGGTCCTCAAAAGCACCGGATCGCGCGCATCCTTTTCGATCTTCCTGCGGATTCGACTGATATGGACATCGACGCTACGCTCGATCGGCCCCGCGAGCCCGGCATGGGTTACGCCCAGAAGCTCCTCGCGAGAGAGAACCCGTCCTGCATTGCGACAAAACGCAAGCAACAGGTCGAATTCATGCGTCGTGGTCGTAACCCGCGCATTGTTGGGGTCATGCAATTGCCGTCGTATGGGATCGAGGCGCCAGCCGTTGAAACGAAGCACCTTCGACCAGTCCCGCTCGTCTGGAGTATAGGCTGTACGGCGCAGCAGCGCCCGTATCCTGGCCGTCAGTTCGCGCGCGCTGAACGGTTTCGTCACATAGTCGTCGGCGCCGATTTCCAGCCCGAAGATGCGGTCGATTTCCTCGCCGAGCGCGGTCAGCATCAGGATCGGAATGTTGGTTCCGGCACGAAGACGGCGGCAGATGTTGAGACCATTTTCGCCCGGCAGCATGACATCGAGCACGATGAGATCGAATTTCTGGTTGCGAAGCGCGGCATTCATCTGGACGCCGCTCTCGGCAATTTCCACGATCATGCCGTTGTCGGTGAGCGTCTCGCCCAGCATCCGTGCGATCTCAAGATCGTCTTCGACAATGAGGATGCGCGAACCTTGCCTTGCCGACCTGGATTCGGCGCTCAAATCGCTTTGGTGCCGTTGCTGTGCCATTCCGGAGTTTGTCTAGCCTGCATTTGGTGCCTGGGTAGGCGTCAGAACCGATATCCGACGAGAAGCATCCCTGAAGGCTGGATCTTTTCGACGACAACAGGACTGTCGGCAGCGTCACCCAAAAGAACACCGACCCCCGCTTCGCCGCGCACCATCCAGCTCTCGTCAAGCATATATGTGGCGGAAATCGAAAAATCGGCGTGCTTCAAACCGGCGCCGGCATCATAGCGCGCCAGCCCCGAGCGAGCCGATTGTTCGGGCGTGACGCCAAAATAGGCCTGCATGTAATTTTCGTCGGCAAAGACGGCGGACGCGCTGGCGCCGATCATCAACGATTGAGACAGAGGCCGGGTCACCTCGATCCCCACCCTGCCCTCCAGGCCATCGCTGCCGCCGATGGTCTTGTCCAGCTGCGCGAATATTTCGGCTGGACCGAACTTCGCCGCTGCCTTCGCGCCGACCGTCGCGCCCATGTCGACATCCCCCAAGCCGCGCAGATGGTCGGAGTCGTCTTCCTTGCGGCCCATCTCATAGCCAAGCCGCGCGCTGAACGCGAACGGTCCTTGTCCATAGACGGCGATGTTGGCACCTGTCGGATCGATCGTCACCGTGTCGAGGAATGTCGCCGTGACGAAAGGCACCGGCATGATCTTGAACTCATCGCTGCCCTCGTATTTGGGGACGATGATGGCCCCGCCGCCGAGCACGACATGCCAGTCGGCCAGCTTCTGTTCGAAACGCCCGAAACGGGAAGGCTCGGGCGGCAGGGTAAAATCATCGGAATTCACGGCAATGGCGTCTGCCGCCAGCGCGCCCTCCGAATGCGTCGAAAGCAGGATTGCCATGGCCGCGAGAGATGCCCGGCCGGCAAATAGTCCAGAGTCGATTTTGGCGAACATGCGCGCTCCAGTATAGCGAGGCCACGAGCCTCCGATGGCGCCAACATGTCAGGTGAAAGTGGCCGCATGCGTTAAGTGATGTTAAGTTTTGTTGCGCAATCGTGGTTTCATCTTGCCGTATAGGGAAGCCATAGACTGACAGCGGGAGCTGCCACGATCTGCCGTGGATCGTCTCGCGATCGGGGAACAGAACTGTTTCAATCCCGGCCAGAACAGTTCTAATGTCTGTGCTGGAGCAATGTAGGCGGTGTATGGGGAACACAAGCGACGACGACGAGCGGAGTTTCTTCTCCGAAGCGCCGATGCGGCCTGCGGCGAAAGCCAAGGCGACGCTCGACGAAAAGCCGCATTACCTCGGCCATCGCGACCGCTTGCGCGAGCGCTTTGCCCTGGCGGGGCCGGATGCCCTGCCCGATTACGAACTTCTGGAACTTCTGCTCTTTCGCCTGATCCCTCGTGCCGACACCAAACCGGCGGCCAAGGCGCTGCTGGCACGCTTCGGCACGCTGGCCGAAGTGCTCGGGGCGCCGGTTGGCCTCCTGCAGGAAGTCAAGGGCATTGGCCCTGCGGTGGCGCTCGATCTCAAGATCGTCGCGGCAACCGCGCAGCGCATGGCGCGCGGAGAGGTGCAGAGTCGCGAAGTCCTCTCGTCCTGGACGCAGCTTCTTGCCTATTGCCGGTCGGTCATGGCCTTCGAGGCGCGCGAGCAGTTCCGCATCCTGTTCCTCGACAAGAAGAACGCGCTGATCGCCGACGAGGTTCAGCAGACAGGCACCGTCGACCATACGCCCGTCTACCCGCGCGAGGTGGTCAGGCGCGCCCTCGAACTCTCGGCCACCGCCATCATCCTGGTCCACAATCACCCGTCAGGCGACCCCACACCCTCACGAGCCGATATCGAAATGACGAAGGAGATCATCGAGGCGGGCAAGCGGCTGGGCATCGCGGTGCACGACCACATCATCATCGGGCGCAAGGGATACGCCAGCATGAAGGGCCTGTTGCTGATCTGACGGGCCGGGGGCATGCCACGACCGCCCGATCAAGCCCGGGCGATCGAATGAAGTGCAGGAAATTCGCTTGCACAATCTTTTGCCAAAAAATTTGAAAATTGTTCAATCTTGGAAAGAGGATCCCAGTATCCGCTATTTCTGGATTAATCTTCCAATCTAGAAGAATTCTCTCTTTGATTTTTAGAAGATAATTCCGTTGAGGCATCGCATTTTCGCTTACCGTTTTGAAACGCTTCAATTGGAACTCCGCCATTGCAACGCAAGCGCCCGACCATAGCGGATGTCGCACGAACCGCCGATGTCTCCATCGGCACGGTGTCGAACTTCATCAATGGAACGGCCAGCCTGAGGGAAGGCACGCGCGACCGCATCGAGAAGGCGGTTGCCGCGCTGATGTATCGGCCGAGCTCCTTTGCGCGCTCACTGCCGGGCCGCGCGCCACACAGGCCAAAGAACCTCGATCACCTGCCAAGACTTCTGGTCGCCGGCAGGGTGAGTGTCGACTTCCTGTGCCGCGTCGACGTGCTGCCGCATCGCGACGACCGGATCACCGCCAGCCACATCGACAAGGCGCTGGGTGGCCCCGCCGCCAATCTCGCGGTTGCCGCCGCCGGCATCGGAGCACCCTACGCGCTGGACGTTGAACTGGCGACAGCGGTTGGCCAGGATCCAGAGAGCGATTGGGCGCTCGGCGCGCTTTCGAAACTGGGTGTCCACGCCTTGCCGATCCGCAACACGCCCAACAACCGACTCTCCCAGGCGATCGTGATCATCGAGCGCAACGGCAGCCGGACGATCATCAGCGAACCGTTCGAGCTTGGCGAGGTCGACCTGACAGCCAATCTGGATATCCAGCCCGAGCAACGTCCGGCCTGCCTTCATATCGAAGGCTTTCACTACGAGACGATGACCGCCTCCATCGCGCGCTTTCATCACGCAGGCTGGAAGGTGAGCCTGCATTCGGCCGGCCTTCCCAAAAGCGCACGCACGCCGGAAACCTTCTCGCAGATGGTCAAACAGATCGATCTGACCTTCATCAACGATGTGATGATACGGGAGATCTTCGACTTTCGCAGCCGCATGGCGACGACGATCGAAGAGGTGCGGCTGATGCTGTCACGCATCAAACAACGGGGAACGGTCGTGCTCACCCTCGGCGAGTTCGGCGCCGTCGTTTTTCCGGCGAATGGCGGTCCGCAGATCGAGGTGCCGGCGCTGCCGGTCAATCGCGTCGACGCGACGGGCGCCGGCGACAGCTTTGCCGGCATCTTCCTTGCCCTTTGGCTGCATGGCGCGTCGCTGGGCGACGCCGCGCGCTACGCGGCGATCGGGGCGAGCCTGACGACAACGGTCGAAGGCGCGCAGGGTTACATCGCAGACTTTGCCACGCTGAAGGCTGCGGCCCTGGCGAACAATGCCGTGATGGCCAGTTGAAACAATGGCTTATCGACGTTTCGACCCGGCGCGGAAAACCGCATCAACCGACGAAATCAGGAGAGTATGATCATAGCGAAAACAAAAGTCCTTCTTGTCGGCGAAAGCTGGGTGAGTTCGGCGACCCACTACAAGGGGTTCGACCAGTTCGGCAGCGTCACCTTTCACCTGGGCGCAACACCCCTGGTGGACGCCTTGAAGGGCAGCGAATTCGATCTCGACTACATGCCCGCTCACGAGGCCGTCGAGAAGCTGCCTTTCACCATGGAAGGGCTGTCGCAATACAGGGCGATCATCCTGTCCGACATTGGCGCGAATTCGCTCCTGCTCCACCCCGATGTCTGGCTCCACGGCAAAACGGTTCCCAACCGGCTCAAGCTGCTGCGCGACTGGACGCTGGCCGGCGGCGGCCTGATCATGATCGGCGGCTATTTCAGCTTCCAGGGCATTGACGGCAAGGCGCGCTGGCATCGCACGGCGGTCGAGGAGGCGCTGCCGGTGACCTGCCTTCCCAACGATGACCGGCTCGAAATTCCGGAGGGCTTTCGTCCTGAGATCACTGGTTCCAGAGACCACCCGCTTTTTGCCGGCATCGAGGGCGAATGGCCGCTGCTGCTCGGTGCCAACGAGGTCATCGCCCGTGATCGCGACGATGTCGAGGTCCTGGCACGGCTGCCGCAGGACCAGGGCGGCCATCCCCTGCTGGTCACCGGGCGCCATGGCGAAGGGCGTACGCTGGTCTGGACGTCGGACATCGGTCCTCACTGGCTGCCGAACAGTTTTGTCGAATGGCCTGGCTACGCGAGGCTTTGGACCAACGTGCTGCGCTGGGTCAGCAACGCCTAGCGGTCCGCAATCGTCGGGGAACCCGTCATGACAGAGCCCTTTCTTGTCGCCAGAAACATCGCCAAGCGCTTCGGCGCTCTGACCGCGCTGGCAAATGTCGATCTGGAGATCCGCTCCGGCGAGGTGCTGGCGCTTCTCGGCGATAATGGCGCCGGCAAATCGACCTTCATCAAGATCCTGGCAGGCGCTCATCCGCCCAGTGGTGGGGAGCTTGTGATCGAGGGCAATCCGGTCGCCTTTCACTCGCCCAAGGATGCCGCGGCATCGGGGATCGCGACGATCTTTCAGGAACTGGCGCTTTCGGAGAACCTGCCGATCGCAGAAAACGTCTTTCTCGGCCGTGAATTGAAACGCTCCATTTTGGGCATTCCGTTCCTGAAGCGCAAAGAAATGCGCCAGCGCGTCGACGGCCTGCTGAAGGAGCTCGATGCTCATATTTCCGATCCAGAAGCGCCTGTTGGCAGTCTGTCGGGCGGGCAACGCCAGGCCGTCGCAATCTGCCGGGCGCTCAATCTGAATGCCAGGCTGGTCATCATGGATGAGCCGACTGCGGCCCTTGCCGTTGCCGAAACGCGCAAGGTCCTGGCGCTGACACGGCGGCTTGCCGCGCGCGGCTGTGCCGTTGTGCTCATCAGCCACAACATTTCCGAGGTCTTCGAGGTCGCCGACCGCATCGTGGTGTTCCGGCGCGGCCGCAAGGTGGCCGAACGGCTGGCTGCCGATACCGATCACGAGGAAGTCGTTTCGCTCATAACAGGCGCTCATCCCGACGTGCGGGCGCTTGAAAAAACAAACTGAAACGCACGTCATTTCCAGAGAGGTTCAAACACAATGCTTTCACAGTTCAAGAAAGTGCTCGCCGCATCCGCACTGTCACTCGCCATTGCAACCGCGGCGCATGCCGCGGACAAACACAAGGTCGCCTTCGTTCCGCAATTGATCGGCATCCCTTACTTCAACGCCATGGAAGCCGGCGGCAATCGCGCCGCCAAGGATCTCGGCGTCGATTTCATCTATTCCGGTCCCGTCGACACCAATCCGGTCGACCAGTTGCAGATCGTCCAGAACCTGATCGATCAGGGCGTCGAGGCGATCTCGGTCAGCGTCCTCGATGCCTCCAGCATCGCACCCGTGGTCGAGAGCGCCAAGGCGAAAGGCATCAAGCTGTTCACCAGTGACAGCGACGCGCCCGACAGCGGCCGCGCCGTCTATGTGGCGCAGGCGACCGACGAAGGCCTCGGCACAACCATTGTCGACGAACTCGTCAAGCGCGTCGGCGAGGACGCAACCATCGGCATCGTCTCCGGCGAGGCAACGGCGTCCAATCTCAACGCCTGGATCGGCTTCATGCAGAAGCAAGCCACCGCCAAATATCCGAAGCTGAAGCTGCTCGCGCCGCAATTCGCCGGCGGCACCGCCGAACGCGCCGCGCAAATATCAGGCGATCTGATGGCGGCCAACCCGGACATCAAGGCCATCATCGCCGTCGCCTCCTCGACATGCCCGGGCGTAGCCCAGGCCATCGAAACCGCAGGCAAGATCGGCTCGGTCATCGGTGCCGGCTATTGCAGCCCGAACACGGCACGGTCCTACCTGAAGAGCGGAGCCTTCGGCTTCACCGTGCTCTGGGATCCCGAGCAACTCGGCTATCTCACGGTCTGGGCCGGCAAACAGCTGATCGACGGCAAGAGCTTCGAAGCGGAAAACAAGGTCGCCGGCCTGGAAAAGCCAGTCACCTATGATGCCGCCAAGGGCATTTTGCTTCTCGGGCCGCCGGCTGTCTTCACCAAGGACAATGTCGACAAGTTCAACTTCTGAGCTCTGAGATGAACGTAGTGCGGCAGTTTGGAAACGGTGTCTTCTCCATGAACGGGCGGGAGTGGTCTCTGCTTGTCGCCTGTTTGCTGGCGATCGTCATCTTTTCTGTCGCATCGCCGCACTACGCGACATCAGGCAATGCAGCCACGGTCTTGCGCAACAGCGTCGAACTGCTGCTGATCGGCCTTGGCATGACCCTGCTGCTCGCCATGGGCGGCATCGATGTCTCGATCGGCATCGTCATGGGTCTGGCGGCGATCGCCATCGGGCGCGTGCTCGGCGCCGGCGGCAATCCGCTGCTGGCGCTCATTGCAGGCCCTTTGGTCGGTGCGCTGCTGGGATGCGTGACCGCCGCCGTCGTTGTCCTCGGCCGCGTTCCGGCAATTGTCGGTACACTCGGCCTGCTCGGTGTCTACCGCACCGCCGTCTTCGTACTTCTCGGAGGGCAATGGCTTTCGGGCCTGCCCTCGAGCCTTACATATCTTCTTGCAACCAGCGTGCTCGGCGTCCCCGTCCCTGCCCTGGTGATTGCCGCTGCCTATCTGGCCGTCTGGCTGGCGCTGCGGCGAACCCCTTATGGGCTGCATCTGCTGGCGATCGGCAATTCGGAGGAAAAAGCGCGGCTTTCTGGCATCCCAGTGATCAAGATCCGCTTCACGACCTTCGTCATCAGCGGTGTGCTGACTGGCATTGCCGCCACGTTCTATGTCGCCACCTACCGCAATGTGGAGATGACGATCGGCAGCACGCTGGCGCTCGACGCCATTGCCGCGGTCATTCTTGGCGGCACCAGCATATTGGGCGGCAGATGCAGCCTGATCGGCACCGTGCTCGGCGTGCTTCTGCTTAGAATCCTGCAAAACGGTCTGCTGCTGATCGGTGTCCCCTCCCTTTGGCAGCCTGTCGTCACCGGCGTTCTCATCATCGGCGTGCTTGGCTTCGAAGCTGTTTGCAACCGATTGCCGCTCGGCAGATTTCAACGAGCCCGCGCATGAAAACGCTCCGCAACCTGCAGGGCCCGGCCCTTACCCTGGCTCTGCTCTGTATGCTTTGGCTGATCGTGATTGTCGGCCTGCTGGCGCTCAAGCCTTCTGTCTTCAATCTCGGTACCGTCACCACCATTCTTCAGTTCTCGACGATCCTTGCCCTGGTCGGCCTTGGACAAGGGTTGGTCATCATGGCCGGTGGCGCCGGCATCGACCTCTCGGTCGGCGGTGCGGTCTCGCTGTCCGCCATCGTCGCGATGCTTTGCCTCAAGCTGGGATTGCCGCCGGTCCTGCTGCCCGCCGTCTGCATCCTGGCCGGCGCGATGCTCGGTGCCTTGAACGGATGGCTGGTGAACGGGCTCGCGCTTCTCCCCTTCATCGCGACGCTCGGCACCTTCTTCGTCTATTCCGGCGCTGCACTTGCCATTACCGGCGGCGCGGCCCAAGCCGGCGTGCCCTCCTGGCTGCTTGTGTGGGGGCGCGGCGTCGTCATGGGCATTCCCCTGCCCTTTCTCACCCTTGCCATCCCCTGCTTTGCGCTAGCCGGTTTGGTGCTGCTCTCGACAGCGTGGGGGCGCTGGATCTACGCCATGGGCTTCAACGAACGCTCGGCCAGGCTGGTCGGTATTCCGGTCGATCGCGTTCGCTTGGTCCTCTACGCCTTGAGTGGCGCGCTCGCCGGCGCCGCGGGACTCGTCTCGATCGCCTGGCTCGGCAGCGGCAGGCCCAATATCGGCCAGAACCTCGAACTTGAATCGCTGACTGCCGCCATGCTCGGCGGCATCGCCATCACCGGCGGGCGCGGCGGCGTCGGCGGCGTGTTCGCGGCCGTCCTGCTGCTGGTCACGCTGAAGACCGGCCTTCTGCAATTGAACATCAACACGGTTTGGCAGGTGGGGATTGTCGGCGCCCTTCTGGTTTTTGTCCTTCTCGCCGACCGACTTTCCCAACGTTGGAGATCATGATGCCGTCCATGGAAGAGATCATTGCCGCGCGCGTCGAGGCAAGCGCTGACCGTATCGTCCAAACGCTGAGCGATCTCGTCGCCTTCCCCTCGATCGTGAAATCCGATCCAAAGGAGGCCGGCCCCGGCGAGCGTGATTGCCAGGTCTATCTGCAAAAGCGGATCGAGGCGCTAGGCTTCTCGACCGATCTATGGGACCCGGACGGCCCAGCACTCTACGAAAAATACAAGGGGCGGGCCGGCGCCAACAAAGGCAGGACGTTCGAAGGCCGGCCCAATCTCGGCGGTATCTTGAAGGGCACGGGCGGCGGTCGCTCCATCATGCTGACCGGCCATATCGATGTCGTCCCGCCCGGCGCCGCCGGGCACTGGACGACCGACCCGTTCCAGCCCGTCCTCAAGGACGGATTTCTACACGGCCGTGGTACGGTCGACATGAAAGGCGGCGTCGCCTGCATGCTGATGGCCGTCGAGATCCTGAGGGGACTCGACATTCCCCTGTCCGGAGACGTCGTCTTCACCACCGTCGTCGACGAGGAAATCGGCGGCATGGGGTCGCTGGCCATGGTCGATCGCGGCTTTCACGCCGACGCCGGCATCATGACCGAACCGACCGCGAACAGGATCGCACCGCTCTGTCACGGCATTCTGTGGGGGAAGATCATCATTGACGGCATAGGCGGGCATGCGGAGCTGACGCCCAATGCCTGGTATTCGAGCGGCCCGGTCGATGCCGTCCAGCTTTGCCGGCAGATCCTCGACGGCATCGACATCCTCAACCGGCGCTGGATGTTCGATCCCAGAAAGAACCATCCGTTGATGGACCTGCCCAACCAGATCATCGTCACCCAGATGAGCGCCGGCGAACATCCGTCCTCCATGGCAGGGCGCGGCGAGATCATCATCGACGCCCAGTATCTGCCAAGCGAGCATGACGAGTTCAAACTGGGCGGCAACGTCAAACGCGAAATCGAAGAGCACATCGCCAATGTCTGTCAGGCAGACCCATATCTGCGAAAGCACCCCGCCCGCGTCGAGTGGATCCTCGACGCCGACTGCGCCGAAATCCCGTCGGACAATCCCTTTGTCGGCGTCTTCCAGGAGGCCGTCAAAGAAGCCAATCTCTCGCCGGTCCTGAGTGGCTTTGGCGCGCACAGCGACATCGGCCTGCCGACCGGACTCGGCAACACGCCGACCGTCAATTTCGGTCCCGGCGACCCCGCGCAGGCGCATCAGCCGAACGAACGCGTTTCGGTGCGCGATCTCGTCGATTGCACCAAGGCAATTGCAATTGCCGTCGAAAAATGGTGCCGCTAGCGGGCAGACGATTGGCAGTGCGACAACGCAGCATAGGGGCCATGGCCCTTCGACAGGAGCCGCGGCTTCTGGTCATCGACCGGCGGCGGCACGCCCTCGAGTTCCCGCCATGCGGCAAGTGATCGATCTTTGCCGCACTGCAGGCATGGTTGCGCCCCTGCCTGGTGACGTCGTCGCGTTCTGACACCCGGCGAGCTTGCGCACGTGATTTGAGCTGAACGCCTGTGCAGCAAGCCGTGCCCGTTGCGTCCGTTCACGGCGGATCGGTGTTGCAGCTGCCGGCTACCTGGTTGACCGCTTCGCCGAACCCGGCGAGGTCGAAATCGGCCTCGCCGCGCCCCGCCAGCAGCCCGAACCGCCAGGAAAGCTGGAGCCGGTTCGCGGCGACAAGGCGCCTGATGCCGTCGGCTCCATCGCGCACCAGCATCCGGCCGCGCGGCCCGACCGACCAGCTTTCATCGAACTTGCTCTCCTGATCGACCGTGATCGACATGGTGATCTTGCGGCTGGCCGAAACAGCGTCGTTCAATTGCAGCCATTCAGTCCAATACGGCTCGCCGTTTGCCCGGCAGGCAATCGTCAGGATCGGGCTGTAGCTCAAGGCACCGCCGCCGGTGATCAGCTTGTTGGTGGCATAGAGCGAGGCCGTGACGAGGCCGTCTTCACTCGTGCCGAACCGCCAGTTGTCAGGCACCGTGCCGGCCTGGGCAATGCCGCAGACCGAAACAAGGATCAGCGCGATTACCGAAGCGTGTCCCAATTCGACGAACAGTCTCAACACGCCCTCCAACAACCAAGCGCTCGCAATAGAAGCGCAGATAATGATCAAAGCTTGGTCGCCACAGGCCATCGCTCGCGAAGCATGGCGGCTGTTGCAGTTTGGCAACGAAAAAGGCCGCCTCGACGGCGGCCTTCCTGTTTCAGCGGAGCGCTGGTGTTATTCGGCGGCCTTCTTCTTCGGCGCGGCCTTCTTCTTGGGCTCTTCCGCGTCGTCGGCCTTCTTGGCGTCGGCCTTCTTGGTGGCGGCTTTCTTCGCCGGCTTCGCCTTGACGGCGGTCTCGTCCTCTTCGTCGTCGGCCATCAGCTCTTCCTTGCTGACCTTGACGTCCGTGACCGAAATCTGACCGAGCAGATGGTCGACCACCTTTTCCTCGAACATCGGTGCCCGCAGCGTGTTCAACGCTTCCGGGTTGTTGCGGTAGAACTCGAAGACTTCCTGCTGCTGGTTGCCCGGATAGCGGCGCACCTGCTCGAACAGGCCGCGCTGCAGCTCTTCGTCCGATACGGTGACGCCGGCCTTCTCGCCAATTTCAGCCAGTACCAGGCCAAGGCGTACGCGGCGCTCGGCAAGCCGCAGATACTCGGCGCGCGCCTCTTCTTCCGTCGTCTCTTCGTCGGCGAAGGTGCGTCCGGCTGCTTCCAGGTCACGATTGACCTGCGCCCAGATGTTGTTGAACTCGGCGTCGACGAGCTTCGATGGCGCCTCGAACGAATAGGCCGCGTCGAGCTGGTCGAGCAGCTGGCGCTTGACCTTCTGGCGCGTCATAGCGCCGAACTGGTTCTCGATCTGGCCGCGTACGACGTCGCGCAGGCGCTCCAGCGACTCCAGGCCGAGGTTCTTGGCGGTCTCGTCGTTGATTTCCAGCGCGCCGGGCTGGGACACTTCCTTGACGGTGACGTCGAAGGTCGCTTCCTTGCCGGCCAGATGCGCGGCCTGGTAGTTTTCCGGGAAAGTCACGGTGACCTGCTTTTCGTCACCGGCCTTGGCGCCGACCAGCTGATCCTCGAAGCCGGGGATGAATTCCTTCGAACCCAACACCAGCGGCTGATCGGTGCCGGCGCCGCCATTGAAGGCCTCGCCGTCGATCTTGCCGACATAGTCGATGGTGACGCGGTCGCCATTGGCGGCCTTGCCGGTCTTCGGCTCATAGCTGCGCGCCGATTCGGCAACGCGCTGAACCTGCTCGTCGATCTCGGTATCCGGAACGTCGAACACCTGGCGTGTCACCTTGATGTCGGAAAAGTCCTTGATCTCGATCGCCGGGATGATCTCGTAGTTGAGGCGGAATTCGAAGTCGGCGCCGCCGGCCAGGATCTTCTCGGCTTCCTTCTCATCCTCGGTCATGATGACTTCGGGCTGCATGGCAGCCTTTTCACCACGCCCGGTAATGATCGAACGGGTCGAATCGTTGAGGATTTCGTTGACCACTTCGGCCATGAACGACTTGCCGTAAACCTTGCGCAGGTGCTGCACCGGCACCTTGCCGGGACGGAAGCCGTTGATGCGGACCTTGTTGCGGGCATCCGAAAGCCGCGCCATCAGCTTGGCTTCCATGTCACCGGCCGGCACGGTGATCTTGATCTCTCGCTTGAGACCGGAGTTGAGCGTTTCGGTGACCTGCATCGTAAAACCTTTGTTTTCACCAATGAGACTGCCACGGCCTCTGCCGTTCACAGCCTGCCGGTATATTCTTGCCGGGAATGGCTTTTGGTACGGAACCTGGCGATTTGACCGAAAACCCGGCTCAAACTCTCCCAAACTGCGTTCCAAAATGTGAATAAGTTCTTGTTTTTCCTACTTCTTATCACATTCTGCAGAAGCGGATCGTCGCGTCCCGTCACATTTGACACGCCTTTTGTCACAGGCGAGGCCAATTTTCAACAGTCTTCGCATTCCGGCGAATAACCAGCATTCGGGCCTGACCACATCTTGTCGCTGACCCACATCTTGTCTCTGACATTGACAGAATGATGGCCACATGGGATTGCCGGTCCATGCGGATGTGGCGGAACTGGTAGACGCCCTGGATTTAGGTTCCAGTGCCGAAAGGCGTGGGGGTTCGAGTCCCTTCATCCGCACCACCCTTCGCTCTGCGAGCTTCGGGTGGCGGCCACCGAAGCTCGGTTCAGGCAGCGATCGGATTGAGCTTCAGATGCTGGATCAGAATAATGGTCTTGGCGTCGAGGATACGGCCATCGGCGATGCCGGCCAGGGCCTCGTCGAGCGGCATTTCCAGGACCTCGATGTCCTCGCCCTCTTCTTGCGCGCCGCCGCCGGCCGAGATGCGGTCGGCGGGTGAATAACGGGCGATGAAAAACCAGAGACGTTCGGTGACGCTGCCGGGGCTCATATAGGGCGAAAACAGCCGCTCGACGTTCTGCAGCCGGTAGCCGAGTTCTTCCTCCGCCTCCTTTCGGATGCAGGTTTCGGGATCGTTTTCGTCCAACAGGCCGGCACAGGCCTCGATCAGCGGCTCGCGGTGGCCGGTGACGTAGGCGGGATAGCGGAACTGGCGCACCAGAAGCACGGTCGAACGCAAGGGGTCGTAAGGCAGGATCACCGCGCCATCGCCGCGATCATAGGTCTGGCGGATTTGCGTCTCCCACTGACCGTCGCGCCGACGGTAGTCGAGAACGGTCTTCTTCAGGACGGCCCAGTCGTCGGAGAGGATTTCCTCCGAACGGACGCGAATACGATCTTCCATCGTGGTCTCCATGCAAAAGCGCGTCGCGCTTTATGCTCCTGTTTTATGCGTGTCGTTCTCCCAAACCGGGGCCACTTTTGGGCGCCATGCATTGCCGAGGCCTATCCGCGAACCGGCATTTCGGCAATCCCGTCAGTGATTGGTCCAGAACCCCTTTCACCGCCTCGTGTCTGGCGCAGGCGCCATCGGTCGCCTAAATAGCTGCGAACCCTCCCGGAGTTTCTCATGACAGCGTCGCTTTTCCAGTCGATCACCCTCGACGGCCTCACCTTTCCCAACCGCATCGCCGTCGCGCCGATGTGCCAGTATTCCGCCGACGACGGCTCGGCCAGTGACTGGCATCTCCATCACTGGATGAATCTCGCAATGTCCGGTGCCGGCATGGTCACAGTCGAGATGACCGATGTCGAGCGGCGCGGGCGTATTACCCATGGCTGCCTCGGCCTTTATTCCGAAGACAATGAAGCCGCCGCCCGCCGCGCACTGAACGCCGCACGACGCGTCGCCGCACCCGGCACGAAATTCGGCTCCCAACTCGCCCATGCCGGCCGCAAGGCTTCGAACCGCAAGCCGTGGGAAGGCGGCGGGCCACTGCAGCCAAACGAGGATCCCTGGCAGACCGTTTCCGCCTCGGCCATCCCCTACGACACCGGCTGGAACGTGCCGCACGCACTGGAGGACGAGGAGATCCTGCAGCTCATCGAACGCTTCGCCGAAGCCGCAAGGCGGGCCGAACGCGCCGGCTTCGATTTCATCGAACTGCACGCCGCGCATGGCTATTTGATCTTCCAGTTCCTGTCGCCCTTGTCCAACCAGCGCACGGACCGCTGGGGCGGCTCGCTGGAAAACCGCATGCGTCTTGCCGTCGAAATCGCCAAGGCGGTGCGCAAGGCTACGCCAAAGCTGATGCTCGGCGCGCGGCTGTCGGTGATGGATTGGGTCGATGGCGGCTTCGACGTGGCGGACGCGATCGAAGTGGCCAAAGCGCTCAAGGACGAGGGCGTTGCCTATCTCTGCTGCTCGAGCGGCGGCAATTCGCCGTTGCAGAAATTGCCCACCGGCCCCGGCTATCAGGTGCATCTGGCGGAGGCGGTGCGCAAGGGTGCTGATATTCCGACCCGTGCCGTCGGCCTGATCGACGACCCCAAGCAGGCCGAAGCGATCCTCACCGAGGGCCGCGCCGACATGGTGGCGCTGGCGCGGGCCTTCCTGGCTGATCCGCGCTGGGGATGGCGTGCGGCGGCGACATTCAGCGAAACGATCCACCCGGCGCCGCAGCTTGCCCGTTCGGTGACCACGATGCAGCACTGGATGAAGGCGGTGGGCTGAACGGTCCGCGCTCCCGAAACGCGCGCCCCTCCTGTCTCCAGACAGTTTGACGGTGCTTCGCAGCTATTCCGTCCGCAAGCTGTTGGGTGGGACGAGGCTGCGGCGGGCGTGGCCGGCGTGGGAGGAAACTGTTCAGGGCATTCTTGCCGGTTGCGCGCTGACCGCAGGTGTAGAGCCTTCAAACAGCCTCTGAGACGTTTGGGCGCAGGCTGATGGCCATGGTTGCAACCAAATTGGCTGCTTTGCGTTGCGGCCATGATGGACAACAAACCTTTTGAAGTGCCGGTCGTCGTCGAACTTGGCCACGTCGGCAAATATCGCCACATCCGCAGCGCCCAGGAGGCCGCGGAATGCCTGATGACGGTGTGGCCGCTCAATCGCGGCCCGCGCCATCGTGATGCCCTCGACACTTGCCTCAAAGTGCTGGAAGGTTATCGTTCGACAGCAGATGCGCGCCGGGCGCTGATTGAAGCCGCCAAGGAATCGGAAGTGCTGGTGCCCGACGATAGACTGCCCGACGACCGGCTGCATTGAGCAGACGGACCTTTCAACCGGAGGTTTTCTATGGCGAAGCTGACTTACAAGATCGTCGAACATGACGGCGGCTGGGCCTATAAGGTCGGAGCGACCTTTTCCGAGACGTTCCCCACGCACCAGGACGCATTGCGCGCGGCCGAAATCGCCTCGGCCGAGCAGCAGGTCGCCGGAGCGACCGATGGCATCCAATATGAGGACGCCGAAGGCAAATGGCACGAGGAACTGGCCGACGGCCGCGACCGGCCGCAGACAGAAGTCTCAGATTAATTCGGTATAGCGCTTGATGTTGAGCGGTCCGACAGGGCGCCGACCGCAGCGCCGTCCGGAGAAAGGACGCGCCAGCGGCCAGCGGCTGTCCTTGCGGACTAGCCCTCGAACATTGCTTTCCAGAAAATCAGTGTGCGCTTTTCGGAAATTGCGTTCTGGCTATTTGCCGCAATACTGATCGTTGACGTTTTGCCCTGCGTTAGCGTCCGGGCCTGGCGTGTTGTGGGCACATGGGCCTATTGCGCCGGTATTGCCTTGGGTGTTCAACCCGGAGCCGTCACTGATGCTTCCCGTGGTATAGGGGTCGACAGTTGTCTGGTCGCTGTTGCCGAACAGCCACCAGTCACGATTGTTGGAATACCTGTCGTCCAGTGACTGCGCCATCGCCGATGTTGCGAGACCGATCGTCAGAACAGATGCTGCGAGAATTTTTGTAACCATTGAATCACTCCGTATCTTAGCCGCCTTGGTGCGACACTGATAAAACCCGGTAGTCAGCCGAATGGTTCCTTGAAATTGTCGTGAAGCTGAGGTGAGGCCCTGACCAGCAAAGCCCGGCCGGCGATGCGCTCGATGAATGCGGCGGTTCGCTCCGGGATCACGAATTGCGGCATGTGCCCTATTCCCTCGACCAGTTCGAACCTGGGTCCTTGACCTCATCGGCTCGCCGTGGCGGCGCGAAGATGACATTGCGGCCACCGTCGCGCCGCGCTATCTCAGACCACTCGCCTTGCCGGAGCCTTCCATGCCTGAAATCGTGACCGCCGCCATGCTCGTCATCGGCGATGAGATTCTGTCCGGTCGCACCAAGGACAAGAACATCGGCCATCTCGCCGACATCATGACGGCGATCGGCATCGACCTGAAGGAAGTGCGTGTCGTCCCTGACGAGGAAGACGAGATCATCGCCGCGGTGAATGCCGTGCGCAGTCGTTACACCTATGTGTTCACCACCGGCGGCATCGGTCCGACGCATGACGACATCACGGCCGATTCCATATCCAAGGCTTTTGGCGTGCCTTGCGAATACGATGCCCGGGCCTATGCGGTGCTGGAAGCAAGCTATGCCGCGCGCGGCATCGAATACACGCAGGCCCGCAAGCGCATGGCGCGGATGCCGCGCGGCGCCGATCTCATCGACAATCCGGTGTCGGTCGCACCTGGCTTCCGCATCGGCAACGTCCACGTCATGGCCGGTGTGCCATCGATTTTCCAGGCCATGCTCGACAATGTCGTGCCGACGCTGAAGGCCGGCACGAAGATGCTGTCGGCGACCGTGCCCTGCCCGTTCGGCGAAGGCCTCATCGGCGGGCCGCTGGGTGATATCCAGAAAGCGCATCCCGATACGATCATCGGCTCCTACCCGAAATATGGCGATGGCAAGTTCTGGACCGAGCTGGTCGTGCGTGCCCGCAGCCAGGAGGCGCTGGACGCCGCCCGCGCCGATGTCGAGGCGATGGTCGCCGGCTTCGCCAGCAATCCCGGCTGATCTGGTCCAGGCCGGAACAAAGCGCGACGCTGCAACGTTTCCCCGGCACGAGTTCGCCAGCTCGTAAACCGAGGGATTGTCATGCGATTCAAAACCATCGTCGCCATTCTGCAGAACGAGCAGGACGCCGAGCGCGTGCTCGACTGCGCCATTCCGCTCGCCACCCGGTTTCAGAGCCATCTGGTCGGCATCCACGCCGAAACGCTTCCCGTGCCCTACACCTCCGCCACAGGCTTTCCCGACACCGAATTCCTGCAGGTTTCGGCAGACATGAACCGGGAACGGGCCGAGAAGTTGAGGACGCTGTTTCTCAGGCATATCGAGGATTCCGGTCTTTCCTTCGAGTGGCGAAGCCTGGAAAGCTTTTCGGGTGACAGCGCGCTGACCGGGATTTCGAGCGTGCGGGCCGCCGACCTGATCATAGCGGCGCAGCGCGAAACGGGCGGAGATTCCAGCGCGGACGTAGACACGCTGGTCTATGATGCCGGCCGGCCGGTGCTGGTGGTGCCGCACGAGGGTCCGCTGATCACCACCTTCAAACGCGTCTTGCTCGCCTGGAACGGCAGCAAGGAAGCGGCGCGCGCCGCCTTTGACGCGCTGCCCTTCATCATCGCAGCCGAGAAGACCGACATATTGGTTATCGACCCTCCTGAAACGCTCGACGACAGCCCGGAGGCCGCCGGCGCCGAAATCGCGTCGGCGCTGTCGCGCCACGGCGCCACCGTCAGCGTCTCGGTGCAGCAGTCGGGCGGCAGTTCGGTCGATGACATCATCCAGACCAGGATCGCGGAAACCGGCGCCGATCTGCTGGTGCTTGGTGCCTACAGCCACTCATGGCTGCGTCAGCTTCTGTTCGGCGGCGTGACGCGCAGCGTGCTGCGCACCGCGCCGGTGGCAGCCTTCCTGTCGCGGTAGGTCCACACCGATCGCTGGTCCTTGCCTTTGCCAAGGCCCTTGCTCTTGCCAAGATGGGGGCTTTCCAGCTAATTCCGCGCGCATTCCCCTGTTTTCCTGCGCGCGATCCCCGCGTGCTGTGGAGTGCGCGACATGTCCCTTCCCGAAAAAGCCTTTCCGGTCTCCTGGGACCAGTTCCATCGCGACGCCCGGGCGCTCGCCTGGCGGCTTTCCGGCGCCAACAAGGGACAATGGAAAGCGATCGTCTGCATCACGCGAGGCGGGCTGGTGCCCGCGGCGATCATCTCGCGTGAACTCGGCATCCGCGTCATCGAGACGGTCTGCGTCGCCTCCTATCACGACTATACCAGCCAGGGGCAGTTGCAGGTCCTCAAGGAGATCACCCCTGCCCTGCTCGACGAAGACGGCGCCGGCGTGCTGATCATCGACGACCTGACCGACACCGGCAAGACGGCGGGCATCGTGCGCGCGATGATGCCCAAGGCGCATTTCGCCACCGTCTACGCCAAGCCGAAAGGCCGGCCGCTGGTCGATACTTTCGTCACCGAAGTCAGCCAGGACACCTGGATCTATTTCCCGTGGGACATGGGCTTCACCTACCAGAAGCCGATCGCCGACGACCACGCGGGCTGATTCGAACTACCTGCCTGTTACAGACCGGCAGCTTGCACTGGGGATGATTTGCTTTCGCAAACAGGTCCGGCAGGGCCGGATATTTTGTGAAATCGACGTCTATCGGCGGAAATCGGCCAGGCGAATGAAATTTTTTACTTTTATTGCCGACAATTAGCCGTAAGATTCGTGAGACGGCAAACGATTCCGGAGGCTGGGGCTAGCTTCTTCGATGTTGACGAGGCCAACGACACACAATCATCTGGCCGAAAGGGTCCGACGGCTCTTCGGCACGGCGCCGTGCCGCCTGCAGGTTGCCGCCCTGCCTTGGCGCGACACGGGAGACGGCGTCGAGATCATGCTGATCACCAGCCGCGATACGGGTCGATGGGTGTTGCCCAAGGGCTGGCCCGAGGCCAGGGAGCCGCTCTGCGAGGCCGCGGCGCGCGAAGCCGGCGAGGAGGCCGGGCTGCGCGGTCGTGTCTCTCATCTTGAAGCCGGCCGTTACTTCTACGCCAAGGTACTGGCTTCCGGCGAAGAAGTGCCGTGCGAGGTCCTGGTGTTTCCGCTGCATGTCGACAAAGTCGCGGACCGCTGGAAGGAAAAACACTCACGCACCCGCAAATGGGTCCGCGCAAGCGAAGCGGTGCGCATGGTCAACGAACCCGACCTTTGCCAGATCATCGCCTATTTCTGCGCCGACCCGCACAGCTTCTCCTGACGGGCGGCCACACCGCGCTCTTTGCAAAACGGGACTGGCTTGCAAGGGCTGGACATGCGTTGCCGCGTATCGACATGAATGCTTTGCTAAGGAATCAAGGATAGGATTCGGCAGCTCTGGTATTTTTGATCGATGGCGAATCCCGCAAATCCAATTCCAAACGAGTCCGACGAGCCCCAGCGCGAGCGTCGTCCGCGCGTGCTCAAGGGCGGGTCGATCATCACCGGAATTTCGAATTCGGAAGTGGGCTGCACGCTGCGCAATCAGCACGACGGCGGCGCCGAACTGAAGATACCGCTCGAAGCCCGGGTCCCAGATCGCTTCCTTCTCTATGTGCCGCTCGACGGCATTGCCTATCGTTGCGAGGTCCGCTGGCGACGCAACGACCGTATCGGGGTGCAGTTCACCGGCACCGAGCCAAAACCCCGGCTGCATTACGGCTGACGCCCGGGCAAGCTTGCGCGCGGAAAATCGTGATCCGCGCCTGCATTCTATCCCCGTTATCCACATATGTGACACACAAGATGTTGGGGTCACAAAAGCTACGCAAACGAATCCTTGACGGCGCAAAACGAGTCGCCTTTTATAGGCCATGTGCTCCTGTTGAGAGTGCGACCGGAAAGTTCTGAGCCCGGTCTTTTTTCCCGGACTATGTGCGTTTTTGCTCGCATTTCCGCCTGTTTACGAGGCCGGCGGAAGCGTTGGGATTGTGGGGCGGTTGGGGACGATAGGGACAATTGTCGGGCTTGAATAAATTGTCTGTTAATACTATATTTAGTGTTTGCAGGTAGGTTCGACGCTAGATAGTGTGAATTTCCCTCGATCGAGGGAATCGGAAAAAATCAGTTTTGAAGGACCCGCGGGTTCGTCGGCGCGTTGGACAGATGCTTCGCAAGGAGTTTGACCAGCAGGGCCGGCGGAGACCGCGAAAATGAAGAGCCGGTCGTTTCGAACGCCCGGCAGACGGCGGACATGCGCGTTTCGCATCGGGGGCAGAAATCCCTTGGGAAAAGCGCTATATATAGACAAAAGGGACCGGACCAATGCGCATCGAGCGTCGTTTCACCAAGCCAGGACAATCTGCCTACGCGGAGATCGAATTCCGCAAGGCGCTTTCGGAGATCAAGAATCCGGATGGTTCGGTGGTGTTCCGCTTGGACAATATCGACGTGCCGGCGCAGTTCTCCCAAGTTGCCGCCGATATCCTGGCGCAGAAATATTTCCGCAAGGCCGGTGTGCCGGCGCGCCTGAAGAAGATCGAAGAGAACGACGTCCCCTCCTTCCTCTGGCGCTCCGTCGCCGATGAGGCGGAACTGGCGAAGCTGCCGGAAGCCGAGCGCTACGGTTCCGAGATCGACGCCCGCCAGGTCTTCGACCGGCTTGCCGGCACCTGGACTTACTGGGGCTGGAAAGGCGGCTACTTCAAGGCGTCGGAGGAAGACGCGCGCGCCTTCCGCGACGAGCTTGCCTACATGCTGGCCACCCAGCGCGTCGCGCCGAACTCGCCGCAATGGTTCAACACCGGCCTGCACTGGGCCTATGGCATTGACGGCCCGAGCCAGGGCCACTTCTATGTCGACCCGTTCACCGGCAAGCTGACCAAGTCGAAATCCTCCTACGAGCATCCGCAGCCGCATGCCTGCTTCATCCAGGGCGTACAGGACGACCTCGTCAACGAGGGCGGCATCATGGACCTGTGGGTGCGTGAAGCGCGCCTGTTCAAATACGGCTCCGGCACCGGCTCCAACTTCTCGCTGTTGCGCGGCGAAGGCGAAAAACTGTCCGGCGGCGGCCGCTCGTCGGGCCTGATGAGCTTCCTCAAGATCGGCGACCGTGCGGCGGGCGCCATCAAGTCGGGCGGCACCACGCGCCGCGCCGCCAAAATGGTCATTGTCGACGCCGACCACCCCGATATCGAGGAATTCATCGACTGGAAGGTCAATGAAGAGCAGAAGGTCGCCTCGCTGGTGACCGGCTCGAAGATCGTCAAGAAGCATCTCGAAGCGATCATGAAGGCCTGCGTCAACTGCGAAGGCAATGGCGACGACTGCTTCGACCCGTCGATCAACTCCGCGCTGAAGCGCGAGATCAAGGCGGCCAAGAAATCCGCCGTGCCGGAGAACTACATCTACCGCGTCATCCAGTTCGCCAAGCAGGGCTATAGCTCGATGTCGTTCAAGACCTACGACACCGACTGGGATTCGGATGCCTACCTCACGGTTTCGGGCCAGAACTCCAACAATTCGGTGTCGCTGAAGGACAATTTCCTGCGCGCCGTCGAGGACGATGCCGACTGGCACCTGACCGCCCGCAAGGACGGCAAGGTGATGAAAACGCTGAAGGCCAGGGATCTCTGGGAAAAGATCGGTTACGCCGCCTGGGCGTCGGCCGATCCGGGCCTGCATTTCAACACCACGATGAACGACTGGCACACCTGCGCATCGGCCGGTGCGATCCGGGCGTCGAACCCGTGCTCGGAGTACATGTTCCTCGACGACACGGCCTGCAACCTCGCCTCGATCAATCTGCTGCCCTACCGCAACGCTGACGGCACGATCGACATCGCAGCCTACGAGCACACGGTGCGGCTGTGGACCATCGTTCTCGAAATCTCGGTCATGATGGCGCAGTTCCCGTCGAAGGAGATCGCCAAGCAGTCCTACGAATACCGCACGCTCGGCCTCGGCTATGCCAATATCGGCGGCCTGCTGATGACGTCGGGCATTCCCTACGACTCCGATGAAGGCCGCGCGATCTGCGCCGCACTCACCGCGATCATGACCGGCATGGCCTATGCCACCTCGGCCGAGATGGCCGGCGAGCTCGGCGCCTTCGCCGACTACGACCGCAATGCGCAGAACATGCTGCGCGTCATGCGCAACCATCGCCGTGCCGCCTATGGCGAGAAGCAGGGCTACGAGAAGCTCGCCGTCAATCCGGTGCCGCTGGTCGCTTCCGACCTGAAGCAGCAGGACCTTGCTACCCACGCCAAGGCCGCCTGGGACCGCGCCATCGAACTCGGCGAGGAGCATGGCTACCGCAACGCGCAGGCGACCGTGATTGCGCCGACCGGCACGATCGGCCTGGTCATGGATTGCGACACCACCGGCATCGAGCCCGACTTCGCGCTGGTGAAGTTCAAGAAGCTCGCCGGCGGCGGCTATTTCAAGATCATCAACCGCGCCGTGCCGGAAGCGCTGCGCACGCTTGGCTACTCCGAAGCCCAGATCGCCGAGATGGAGGCCTATGCGGTCGGCCACGGCAACCTCAACCAGGCGCCCGCCATCAACCCCGGCGCGCTCAAGGCCAAGGGCTTCACCGACGACAAGATCGCGGCGCTCAATGCGGCGCTGAAATCGGCCTTCGACATCAAGTTCGTCTTCAACCAGTGGACGCTCGGCGCCGACTGGGTGAAGGAGAATTTCGGCTTCACCGACGAGCAGCTCAACGATTTCTCGTTCGAGATCCTGCCGGCGCTCGGCTTCTCCCGCAAAGACATCGAGGCCGCCAACATTCATGTCTGCGGTGCGATGACACTGGAAGGCGCGCCGTTCCTCAAGGCCGAACATCTGGCGGTGTTCGACTGCGCCAGCCCGTGCGGCAAGATCGGCAAGCGTTCGCTGTCGATCAACAGCCACATCCAGATGATGGCGGCTGCACAGCCCTTCATTTCCGGCGCCATCTCCAAGACCATCAACATGCCCAACGATGCGACGGTGGAAGACGCCAAGGGCGCCTACATGCTGTCGTGGAAGCTGGCGCTGAAGGCCAACGCGCTCTACCGCGACGGCTCGAAGCTGTCGCAGCCGCTCAACTCGTCACTGCTCGCCGATGGCGAGGACGACGAGGATGAAGCCGTCGAGCAGCTGCTCGCCGCACCTGCGGCAGCACGTGCCGCACAGATCACCGAGCGGATCGTCGAGCGCATCATCGAGCGCGTGTCGCGCGAGCAGGAAAAGCTGCCCGGCCGCCGCAAGGGTTACACGCAGAAGGCCAAGATCGGTGGCAACACCATCTTCCTGCGCACCGGCGAATATGACGATGGCCGTCTCGGCGAGATCTTCATCGACATGAACAAGGAAGGCGCGACCTTGCGTGGCCTTCTCAACAATTTCGCCATCGCAATCTCGCTGGGCCTGCAATATGGCGTGCCACTCGACGAATATGTGCACGCCTTCACCTTCACCAAGTTCGAGCCGGCCGGCATGGTGCAGGGCAACGATGCCATCAAGAGCGCGACGTCGATCCTCGACTACGTGTTCCGCGAACTGGCGATCTCCTATCTCGGCCGCAACGATCTCGCTCATGTCGACCAGTCGGACTTTTCCAACACCGCACTTGGCCGTGGCATCAGCGAAGGCAAGACCGATGCGGTCTCCAAGGGCCTGACCCGTGGCGCCTCGCCGGTGAAGCTGGTGTCGCGCGTCAGCGGCAACGATCCGAAAGGCTTTGCGGCTCCCTCGGGCGCCCCTGCCCGCTCGGCACCGACCGCCTTCTCCGGCTCCAACGTGCTGGCTTTGAAACCGGCCAGCGACGAAGCGGTCGCCTACAAGCGCGACTATGAGGAGCGGGCAAAGGAACTGGCCGAGGACATCGCCTTCGAGGAGGCCGCTGCTTCCGATGCCACGGCAGGCTTGTTCACCGACGCCGCGGCCGTTGAGGCGGCCGAAGCCAAGAAACTCGCCAACGACCGCCGCGCCAAGTCGCTGCTCCAGGGCTACACCGGCAATTCCTGCTCCGAGTGCCAGAATTTTACCATGGTGCGGAACGGGACTTGTGAGAAATGCGATACATGCGGCTCGACGAGCGGGTGCAGTTGAGGTCTAGTGCCACCTCGGCTTACAGTTCGCGAGATCATTCGCCTGCTGGAGGCCGACGGCTGGTATCTGGTTGCAACCAAGGGCAGCCATCGCCAATATAAGCATGAAGTCAAAGCCGGCCGCGTCACCGTGGCTGGCAAGCCGTCTGAAGAGGTTGCACAGGGAACACTGAACAGCATCCTCAAGCAGTCAGGTTTGAAGGAGTGATGACATGCGTTACGCGGTGGTGATTGAAAAAGCAGGAAGTAATTTCTCTGCCTATGTGCCGGACCTACCCGGCTGCATCGCGACAGGTGCCACTGTGCCTGAAGTGGAAACCGAGATTCGCGATGCAATACGCTTTCACATCGAAGGTTTGCGAGCCGATGGGCTGGATGTGCCCAAGGGTGTCAGCCTCGCGGAATACGTAGAGGCGTAGAAGGCAATTCACTCAATCGGATCAGGCTCTGATCCCGCCTGCTATCTCTACGGCAACACCTCCAGCGTCTGCTCGTCCTGCCCTATCCGCACGAACAGCACCTTGCGCCCCTCACCCGTGGGCACCTCGAAATACTGGATGCCGTCAGGCATTTCGCCGCAGGGCGGCTCGGGGATTTCATTGAGGTCGGCTACTGCTTTCAGTTCTTTAGCATGGGCGGCGTCGGGGCTGAATGTGTAGCGTTTGACGGCGGCAGGCGCGGCGCCCTCGGTCTAAGGCGTCGAATTCAATAACTTGTTTGCATCTGGCCATGCCTTCGGCTTGCCCAGCTCAAAGTCTCTCGCCATGCCATCTCAGATGGTCGTCCATGAAGCTGGAGATGAAAAGATACGAGTGATCATATCCATCCTGCATCCGCAATTTTAGCGGAATACCCGCTTTGGCGCAGGCCGCCTCAAGCAGCCAGGGCCTCAGCCCGTCGTCAAGAAATCCATCCGACGTTCCCTGATCCACCAGAAATTCGGGGAAACGGTATCCGTCGTCGATGAGCGACGTCGCGTCACAGGCTCGCCACGAGGCCTCATCCTTGCCGAGATACTTCTCAAAGGCCGGTCTCGACCAGCCGGCGGTGCTTGGCTGGGCGATCGGGGCGAACGCCGAGCAGCTCTTGAAACGTTGCGGATTCTTCAAGGCAATCGTCAGCGCGCCATGCCCGCCCATCGAATGGCCAAAGATTGCCTGGCGCGCCATATCGGCTGGAAATTCAGCCGCGATGAGGGCCGGCAACTCCTCGGTGACATAGGAATACATGCGATAATTCTTCGCATAAGGCTCTTGCGTCGCATCGAGATAGAAGCCGGCGCCGGAGCCGAACTGCCAGTTGTCTTTTTCATCCGGAATGTCGGCCCCACGCGGGCTGGTGTCGGGACAGACGACGATCAGGCCAAGCTCGGCGGCCATGCGCCTGTACTCGCCCTTGTCCATTACATTGGCGTGGGTGCACGTCAGGCCTGAGAGATACCACACAACGGGACAAGGCGCCTCCCGCGCCTGCGGAGGTATGAAAACGGCAAAAGTCATGTCGCAACGGCAACTCGTCGACAAATGGGAATAGACGCCCTGCACGCCGCCATGGGCTTTCGTTTGAGAGATGATTTTCATGTGTTCTCCACGTTGCGGGTCGGATGACGGTCGCCCCCTACTGCCAACCAGCGGCAGCACTTGCGTCCTGCCATCCTATGGTTCTTGTGTCGACGGATCTCAGCGCGAAAAAAGAACCTCGCCCATTCCGAGCACTGCGTTATCCCCGCCATATTTGCGCGGTGCGCTCCCCAGAAGCGGCCGTTTCAAAATGCCCTCGGCGATCAGATGACGATCGATGATGGCGGCGAAAACGCTCTCGGGCGCGCCGCATTCGACGAAGCTCGGCGACATGCGTGCCGGCGCGCGATCGAGAAGGATCGAACCGCGACGCATCAAATAGCCGGGCATCTCGCCGGTGCCACCGGCCACCACCAGCGTGCCGGCGATCATGCGGCTGCCGGCAAGGTCGCCGGAGCCTTTCAGCACCGCGATCAGGCCGCGCCGCATGCGGTCCGCCGCGAAGGCGCCCGCCTTGCCCCTGACAATCAACACACCGCCGTTCATGCCGGCCAGTTCGCCCACGAGCGGCGCACCGAGGTGGTCGCCGGCATTGCCTGTTATCTCAAGCCTGCCGCCGCGCATGCCGGAGCCGGCGTATGGACCCGCATTGCCTTCGATCGTCAGCTTGCCGCCGCGCATAGCGCGCCCGGCCTGGGCGCCGGCATTGCCAACGATGCGAACCGACCCACCCCGCATGCCTTGCGCCACAAGGTCAAGGCGCGCGCTTCCGCCTTCGAACACGATGTTTGTCGGATCGCTGCCGGCGACGCGAAAAATGTCGCCCACCTTCGATCCGTGTTTCGACATGCCGATCTGGATTCCTTCGACGTCGCGGCTTTCGATCCCGGCCAGCCGCTCCGGCGTCAGCGGCGACAGGTCAAGGCGCTCCGGCGGCTCGGCAACCAGGGTGAAGGTCAGCGCCTTCATGGCAGCATATCCTTCAGCGAGTAGATGAATTTTCCGAGCTTGCCGCCGTAATTGCCGGCGCTGATGCGAACCGCGCCTCTTTTCGGTCCGAGCTGTATGACAGCCTTGATGCCGGCCTTCATCGCGGCGGCAACTGCATCATTGGTTTCACCATCGATGACGATTTCCAGGACGGCGTTGATGTCGGGACCGAGTTCACTCGCGACGACGCCGCGCAACGTCGGCGCATAGGCTTCGTTGGCCGAGGCGATCATCCCTTTGTATTTGCCACCTATCTTGGAACCCGAACGGGCGATGCCGCCCGGAAACGGCACGATGGCGCCAGGCACCATGCCGATCGCACCGACCGCGGCCTCGGCAGCGGCCAAAGCGTTGGCGCTGCTTTGCGCCATGACAAAGAAATTGCCGCCACCGACAGCTTCCTTCGTCAGTCCGGTCGTTGCTTCGCACAGGAACTCGCCATCCATGACGGGAATACGCCAGAAATGCCTGTCGCCGATCTTCTTGGAGATTTGCCAGCCGTCGCCGAAATAACGCAGCGCCGAACCGAGCTTGAGCTCGGCGCTGCCCTGCAGCCCGGCAAAGCAGGCGGAACCCGGCGAGGTCAAAACGCACTGGCCGACACGATTGAGCAGTTGTTTCTGCAATTCGTCCGTTCCCATCGCGAAAATCATGACGCGGCAGCCCGGCCGGCCATCCGGTGTGGCCGACGGCGGCAGGTCGAGATCGATTGCCGCTTCGCAGCCGCAACCGATCACCGAGGTGGCGAAGCCGGTCATCGTGATCGCCGCCTGGCGAGCCCATTTCCGGCTCGGCGCGGTGATGACGATGGCGGTTGCGCGCATGCCGAAGGCTTCCGCGAAGGTATCGTCGATCGTCACCCCATTGACGCTCATGTTCGGCATGGCACCTCGCCGAATGGCTGTTCGCGCGCAATCGCGGAATCCGGAAAATTGAACCAGTCCAGCGACAGGCCGTAGCGCTGCTGGTGATAGTCCTCGAGCCGTCGCACCATTGCCTTGTCGACAGGCGGCTTGAGCCTCAATGCCTTGCCCCAGCGGTAATGGATGATTTCCCCGTCTTGCACGACGAGATCGCCATCCTTGAAAACATACGCCGCCTGTCCGAGCATTTTCGCGATATCGCGGTCCCTGCGATAGACAGCGATGTCGGCTATTGCACCGGCGCCGAGATGGCCTCGATCCGTCAAGCCGAGCAGCTTGGCCGGCGCCGCGCGCGTCATGATGGCGATTTCCTCGAACGTGTATTCGCGGTCGATTGCGGCCAGGGTAGAGAGCGCCAGGGCGGATCGTGAAAGTCCAGCGGTCATTTCGGCGCGCGCTTCCCGGCTCATCAGCAGTTCGAACAGCGCCGGATAAGCGGTAAAAGGTGCACCGTTGGGATGATCAGTGGTGAAGAACACACGCCAGGGATCGTCGATCAGGAGAAAAAGCTCAAGCCCGATCGCCCACTGCATCGTGCCGTAGAAGTCCTTGCCATAGCTGTAGGGCACGATGCCGCCGCCATTGCCGTCACCATCATGAATGACGGTCTTTTTCGGGTGCGCGCTGCCACGCGCCGAAAACTGCCGCATGACGTCGGAGGAGACCGTGACCGTCTGGCCGAACATGACCTGGCCGATATCGATGGTGACTTCCGGCGTCGCGTTGACCAGTTCGGCAAGCCGTGCGGCGGCGGAAGAAAACCCGCGTTTTCCTTCCGTGCCATAGCCATAGAACTGGAGGTGGGCGAGATGCAGCGGCAGCCCATCCGCCGCTGCAATCGTCGCAGCCGCCGTATCCGCCGATCCGGGGCTGCCCAGATTGTTGCAATGGACATGCAGGGGATGCGGCAGGCCAAGACTGTCGACGGCGGCCTGCAGCGTCTTGACGATCTTGCGCGAACTGACGCCATAGGAAGGCACGACATCGTCCAGCGAGAAGGTGCGGACGTTCTCCTTGAAGGCGGCCGCCGCACCGGCGTTGATCACCTTGACCCCAAGCGCTCGCGTCGAAGCGACCGTCCAGGCGACATAGTCCTCGATCATCGTTCGGGGGGCGTCGTCGCGGATCATCGACAACAGGAAATCGTCATTGCCGAGAATGGCGAGGGTTGCTTTGTCGATGATCGGGATGTCAGCCAGTTCGAGATGCGTGTGAAGCGCCGCTCCCGGCGACATCGCCGGCTCGACCACCGTCGTAAAGCCCATCTTTGCGTAGAGGCAGCCGGTCTGGAACGTCGACCAGCCGGCATTGGAGAGCGGCGTCATTGCTGGCCGCGGCTGATGGGCGGCGTGCTGTTCGGGCAAGAGCAGCCGCGCGGTGTTCACATTGCCGCCGCCAATGTGGGAGTGGATGTCGATGGCGCCAGCCATCACGATGCAGCCGCTGGCTTCGATGATCCGGTCGGCCGCCCCTCCCGCCGGCGCCGGAACGATCTTGTCGTCCTTGATCCAGAGGTCGCCTTTGCCGAGACGGCCGTTGACGGGATCGATGATGTCGCCGCCGGCGATTTTCGTCAGCATGGCAGTGCCTCGGCGAAAGCATGGGTAGCGATCAGGCGGATGATCGTCGCGGCGGAGGGCAATTGCGAGGCCGCTTGCGCATCGATCGACCTGAGCGAGCCCGTGCGGCTGGAGTAGACAACCGCATCGTGATCGACCCCAGCCTCGCCGATGGCGATGGTGACCGCGGCGCCGGCAACCGGCTCTTGCGTTTTCGTCAACGCAATCAGCGCGATGCGGCGCTTTTTTTCCTTCGGTTGAGCCGTTGTGGCGGAGATCCGCAGGTGCAGGTCGGCTTCGCCGGCAGCGATCATGCGCGCCACATCGCAGCGCCAGGGATCGAATTCCGGGAAGCCGCGCGCAAAGCCGGTGCGCAGTGGAAAACCTGTCATCCAGGCCGAGGCGAGCGTGCTTCCCCAGCCGTTTTCGTTCGCCGGCAGATGAAGGCCGGATGCGCGCGATTTGCGATTGAGATCGGCGATCAGTCCTTGCAGCATCTCCAATGCCAAGCCTTCGGCGGCGTGGCCTGAAAACAGGAACACGGGGAAATGCGCGGCCGCCAGAGCTTTGGCGAAATCATTGAAATTCGACACCGGTTGCGATGTACGCTGCCCTTTGTACTGTGCCCGCAGTGCCGCCAGCGTGGCGGCGAGGCTGGCTTGGCCACAGGAAAGTTGCGTTGCCTTGCGCCCGCCGTTCAGCGGCGGCACGGACATCCCGTTTGGACCTACCACGAAGAACGCGCGCTGGTTCCCGGTCGAGAGGTCGGGAACCGTCCCAGCGAGTTCGCCAACAAGACCATGATGGATCCGCGGGAGCTCGCCCACGATCACCACGACATCGGCACGCCGGCGCGTCTCACCGGGGGCGACGGTCATTGCCCCCTTGTCCGTAAAAAGCGCGGTCTCTCGGGCAAGTGCCGCGCCATCGGCATGGTCGTATGCCGCGCCAGCCCGCTCGGCCAGCGCGATCGCCACCCTGGTGCCGTCTATATCCGTATCAAAGCTGAAAACCGGGCACCGACTTGACGACAATAGCGACGCGGCATGCGCAGCCGCGTGCTCAATCAGCGCTTCCCGGTTGCCGATCCAAGCAACCGCCATTCGCTAAACTACTTTCTGGTGCCGGCCCGATCCTAGACGAAACTGGATTGGCCGTGAACCCCACCTTGCAGCGGATCAGCGAATGTTTTCATACGCGTCAACAAATTCCGACCCTGCTTAGTCATATTTGACGTAAGCGAAGCGTTGATCGGTCAGCGGAGTGCCTTCCAGCGCCCCGCCTTCCTTGGCCGGCTGCCACTGAACAACATCCTCGATCTTTTTCGCCAACTCGAAATCCTTGTCGGTAATGCCTTTCGCCGCGTGGTTCGTCAGGCGCACCTCGACCCAGGCATAGGAGGCGGTGATATCGGGATGGTGCCACGCCGCCTCGGCGAGATGGCCAACCGTGTTGATGACCATGAGCGTCGATTTCCAGCTGTGGGTCTTGTATTTGCGCCGGATCCAGCCGTTTTCGTAACGCCATTTCGGCAGCTCCTTCTCAAGCCGATCGGCGATCTCGGCTTCCGAATAGACCTTTTCCTTGACTGTCTCGTTCATCTCGACCTCCGCGAATTGCTCGGTCTGTCTATGCGCCGGAGCCGGCAAACACGTGATGCATTCTCTTTGGCTTGCCCCATCGACGAAAACAGTTATCATGGTACCGGGCACCTAAACTTCCATGATGCATCCATGATGCACCCATCGGGGGGCAGATGTCGAATTCTGTTACCATACGAGTGCCCGCTCGCCTGCACCTTGGCTTCCTTGATCTCAATGGCGATGCCGGACGGCGGTTCGGCAGCGTCGGGCTTCCATTGAGCGAACCCGAAACCGTCGTCACCCTGTCGCGGTCCGGCGAGACCATCGTCGAAGACTCCGAGAGCACCCGCGCCAGCGAGCATCTGTCGACGCTCTGCAAGCATCTCGGCATTCGCGGCCAGCACCATCTGGTGGTCGAGCAGTCGATCCCCAGTCATGCGGGTCTGGGGTCCGGCACGCAGATCGCCCTTGCCGTCGCCTCGGCATTGCGCACTCTCCATAATTTGCCTCTGGATATCGTCGGCGACGCCAGCCTGCTCGAGCGGGGCGGCCGATCCGGCATCGGCATCGCAAGTTTCGAAGACGGCGGCGTCATAGTCGACGCCGGCAAGAACGACCGCGGCGGAACGCCTCCGGTCGTCGCGCGGCTGCCGTTTCCGGAAGAGTGGCGCGTCATCCTCATCCTCGACCATTCCGGGCATGGACTGCATGGCGCTGCCGAGGTCGCGGCGTTTCGTTCGCTGCCGCCATTCCCAACGGCAGGCAGCGGGGAGATCTGCCGGAGGGTGCTGATGGGCATTATGCCGGCTCTGGTCGAGCGGGACCTTCCGGCATTCGGCGCCGCCGTCACCGCGATACAGATGCTGATCGGCAGCCATTTCGCCCCGGCGCAGGGCGGCGTGTTCACCTCGAAGGGGGTCGAGATGGCGGCCCACCGTCTCAATGAAGCAGGCGCCGTCGGCATCGGCCAGAGTTCCTGGGGGCCGACAGGCTTTGCCTTCGCGCCATCGCATGACGCCGCACTCAAGTTCGTCGACGCGGTTCGGAAGACGAAAGTTGGAGACGGCCTTGAGATCAAGATCGTCAAGGGCAGGAACTCCGGCGCGAAGATCAGCTCAACCAGGCTGAATCTCGTCGGCAGCTGACGCTCCCGTTTCAGGCAGAAAGGCAAGAAATGGCCCGCAAACACATCCTGCACATGCTGACACCGTTGAAGCAGATGAGCCCCTTCGACGTGAATATGGCGCTCGACGCAGGTTTCGACGCCGTCGTCCCCTATGTCGATGTAAGCCTCGCCGAAGTGACAGGCCTGGTCCAGGACGCGATCTTTTCGCGCCCGCCGGATGCGGGTGTCGACACCGGCATCTTCATCGCCGGGAAGGATGCCTCGTTGGCGCTCGACATGTTCGACGCCGCGAAGAAGGCGATGGTGCCGCCTTTCCAGGTTTCGGTATTTGCCGATCCGGCCGGCTCGTTCACCACGGCCGCGGCGATGGTGGCCAAGGTCGAAAAGGCGCTGGAGAAGAAATTCCAGCGTGGGCTCAGGGATACGAGGGTGGCTGTTTTCGGCGCCACCGGCGTCGTCGGCTTCTGCACCGCCGTCATCGCGGCAGAGGAAGGTGCACGGGTCACACTTGTCGGCCATGACGGCATTGAAAGGGTCAAGCAGATCGCGGCCGAGATCGAAAGCAGATTCAACATCATCGTCGATGCCGCTGACGGATCGAGCGACGCCCGCAAGACAAAGCTGGCCGAGGCAAACGAAATTATCCTGGCTTGCGCTAAAGCCGGCGTCCAAGTGGTCTCCAAAGCCCAATTGAAAGGCAATGACCTGCTTATTGCGGCCGACGTCAATGCTGTTCCCCCGGCCGGCATCGAAGGATTGGCCGTCAATGCCAATGGTGATCCACTCGAAACGGCAAAAGCTGTCGGCATTGGTCCGCTTGCCATTGGCAATGTCAAATATAAGGTCGAATTCGGTCTCTTCAAAAGAATGATCGAATCCGAAAAGACGATCACGCTCGATTTTCAGGAAGCGTTTTCCCTTGCACGCGAGATTGCCAAGTAACGCCGGATCTCTTTTGATCGCGGCAATTTCAGGCCGGGCGCTGGCCGCCGCCGCGCGTCGCGCCGGTTATCGTCCGCTGGTCGCCGATTTCTTTTGCGATACGGACACCGTCGCGCTCGCAGAACGCGCGACGATATTGCCGGGCGACCTGCAGGGGGGCGTCGATGGCGAGCGCATCATTGACACGCTTCGGCGATTGGCTGGCGACGACCTCCCGGTCGCCATTATCCTGGGCTCTGGGTTTGAGCGGATGCCTGAGACCGTGGACAAGATCGCGCGACACTTTCCGCTCGCAGGCAATGGCGGCGGCGCGATCCGCAGGATCAAGGATCCGCAGTTGCTGGCTGATGATTGCACCGAACTCGGCATCCCGCATCCGCAATTGCGATGGGACCAGCCGCCTGATCCGGAGAACTGGGTGGTCAAGACCGCGGGCGGCGCCGGCGGCGGGCACGTCAGACGAGCAGCCGGAGAAAGCCCGACCGCCGGCCGCTATTTCCAGCGCTTCGTTGCCGGACGCAGCATCTCGGCCCTGTTCGTCGGCAACGGGCAAACCGCGCACATCGTGGGCTTCAGCCAACAGTGGACGTCCCCCTCCCCGACAGCGCCCTATCGCTATGGCGGCGCCGTGCGGTTGAGACGCTTCGATCGCAGACAGGCGGCGCTCATCGGCGGTTGGCTCTCAAGTCTGACGCGGCGCGCCGGCCTGGTTGGATTGTGCAGCGCCGATCTCATCCGCGGGCCGGATGGCTACAAGTTCATCGAGATCAATCCGAGGCCGGGCGCCACCCTCGACATTTTCGACGATGTCGAAGCGCCATTGATCGAAGCGCATCTGCGCGCCGCGACGGGTCAGGTCTTCCGCTTGCCGCGCTTCGTCGATTCGATGGCGTCGATGGTGACTTACGCCGCGACGCCAATCACTCACTTTCCGTCGATCGCCTGGCCTGAATGGACAGCGGACCAGCAGTCGGCTGGCACCCGTCTGATTGCCGGCGACCCTGTCTGCACGGTCTTCGCACGCGGTCCGAGCGTCCAATCGACCAAGCGGCTCATCAAGGGACAAGCCAGTCAATTGCAACTCCAATGGGAAGGAGACCGGACATGAAAGACGGTTCGGCATTCCTGAACGACAATGCACAGCGCATCGTTGACGGCATGATCGGCGACGCCGAACGCCTGCGTATCGTCGTCTCCACGGGGCCATTGGGCGAGCGCCTGATCGATGCCGGCGCCAAGACCGTCGGCAGCGTCGAAGCCGGGCTGCGCATGGCTGAGGCCGCGATGGGCGGTCTCGGCAGCGTTTCGGTGTTCATGGATCGCGCTTCACAGCAATGGCCGTTCACCGTCGAAGCGCGATCTTCGCAGCCGGTGCTAGCCTGCCTGGGCAGCCAGTATGCGGGCTGGAACCTGTCTGGCCAGGACTATTTCGCCATGGGATCTGGACCGGCGCGGGCACTCGCCCGGGTCGAACCGCTGTTCGAAACACTTTCCTATCGCGACATCGCATCGTCCGCGGTGCTTATCCTGGAGACGGCCGAACCGCCTCCCCGCGCGATCGTTGAGAAAGTGGGCAAGGCAACTGGACTGGCGACGGAAAAGCTCACCTTCCTCTATGCGCCGACACAAAGCCTTGCCGGCGGCGTGCAGATCGTTGCGCGCGCGCTCGAGGTTGCCCTGCACAAGATCAACGATCTCAAATTCCCGCTGGAGAACGTTGTCGATGGCATCGGAACGGCTCCGATCCCCGCCCCCCATCCGGATTTCCTGACCGCCATGGGCCGAACCAACGATGCCATCATCTATGGCGGCAGCGTCCAGCTCTTCGTGAAAGGATCGGCGAAAGAAGCTGGCAAACTCGCGGAAAAACTCCCAAGCAGCGCCTCACGGGACTACGGCCAACCCTTCGCCGAGATCTTCACGCGGTTCAAGGGCGATTTCTATGCCATCGACCCGCTGCTGTTCAGCCCGGCCGAAGTGATCGTGACAGCGATCGAAACCGGCGATACGTTTCGCGCCGGTGGGCGTGATCTGAAGATGCTCGAACGGAGTCTCGGCTAAGAGGATGGCGGTGCAAAGGGATTCGTCCGTCATTCGCCTGCCCGACGACTGCATTTCGTGCAGCCCTGCCGCGGACGCGGCAATGAGGGCGTGGAATCGCTCGCGCCGCCGACATTCCCGCACCCGAGAGGCCACATGATCCCTCGCATCCTGATCGTCAGCGACAAAGTGGACACCGGCTCCAACGGCCTGGCGGTAGGGCTTGGTCGGCGGGGCGCCGCCGTTGCAGCCGCGCCGCTGGCGGCTATCGCATTCGACACCGGCAGCCCGAGCGGGCTTTCGATCCCTGGCTTCGGCGGCACGCTGCCCGACGCCGTGCTCGTCCGTTCGATCGCCGCTGGATCGTTCGAAGCGATTACCCGGCGCCTCGGCGTGCTGCACGCGTTAAGCAGACTGTCGGTTCCCGTGTGGAATTCCGCGCAGGCGATCGAGCGCTGCGTCGACAAGTCGATGACGACATTCCTCTTGAAAAATGCCGGCCTGCCTACGCCACGCACCTTTGCCGTAGAAGGACTTGCCGTCGCCGAGGAGATCGCGGCGCAAGAGCTTCCGCGGGGACCGCTGGTGCTGAAACCATTGTTCGGGGCGCAAGGCCGCGGGATAAAGCTGATCCGCACGCTCTCGGACCTGCCGGCCGCAGAAGAGGTGAACAGCGTCTACTACCTTCAGCAATATGTGTCGCGTGCCGGTCCGCCTTTCCGGGATTTTCGCGTCTTTGTCTGCGCCGGCGAGACCGTGGCGATGATGAGCCGCATCAGCGACGACTGGATCACGAACGTCAACAGGGGCGGCGTGCCGGAACAGGTTTCCGAACATGGCAAGGCGGAACTGGCCTCGCTGGCTGTCGCCGCGTCAGCTGCGGTCGGCGCGGATTTTGCCGGCGTGGACATCGTGCGGGCTGACGACGGCAATCTGTTCATACTCGAAGTGAACAGCATGCCCGCCTGGTCGGGATTGCAATCGGTGGTCGCCGTGAACATCGCCGAAGCAATCGCCGATGCCTTGCTGAAACTCCTGGCCGACCGCGCCGAAGCGGCCGCCGCGCCGCGGCCCTACCGTTTCGCCGCGCCTGCGAATTCGTGAGGGCCCGTAGGATGGCGCTATCGCGTGAACGCCTCCGGGCCAGCTACAAGGATGCCTGCAGGATGGAGATCGAAGCCCTCAAACCGGGCAACGTCCATCTGTTCGCCGACGGACACGGCATGTCGGCCGCTCAATTCATGATGAGTGCGGAGGTTTCTTCCGGGCCGCTGACCGATCCTCGTCTGCCGGTCGGACAGCGCATGCTGGAGGCGGTGCGCGCGACCCGACTGGCGGTCGCAACCAATACCAATCTCGGAATCATCCTTCTGACAGGGCCACTGATATGCGCCGCCGAAATGAGCGGTGACAGACTGCAGGACAATCTCGACTCGCTGCTTCGGGCTTTGAGCGTGCAGGATACCAAGGCGGTGTTCGAGGCGATCGTCACGGCCGCGCCAGGCGGCCTCGGAGAAGCCGCCAACGATGTGCGGCAGGAGCCGAAGATCCATTTGCTGGACGCGATGCGGGAGGCCACCGACCGGGACATGATCGCCCGCCAGTACGGCAGCTGTTTCGGCGACGTGTTCGGGGTCGGGCTCGCCGCGCTGGATGGAGCGTTGGCACGTGGAGAAACCGGCATGTGGCCGACGGTATTCGTCTACATGGCGTTTTTCGCCGACTTCCCCGACAGCCATGTGATGCGCAAGCACGGCGTTGACGTCGCAAATCAGGCGCGGCAGGAAGCCGTTGCCGTTCAGGCGGCGCTCCATGCGGAGGGCGACGAACCGTCGCGCATTCGCCTGCTCATGGAGTTCGACCGCCGGTTAAAGACCGACAACATCAATCCCGGCACCTCGGCCGACCTCACCGTGGCTACTCTTTTAGTCCACACCCTCGCCCTCACCTTGCATAATCGCGGCGTTGGTGCTTGACTTCCAAAAGTGGAAGCTGTGCTTCCGCGGCTATCTAGCCAACCGGTCCGGGCAAATCCGGACGCTGCCAACAAGGATAGCTGTCCATCGAGCGCCTGCTCGGTTGCAGCGTCCGTGGACACCATAATTGTGTCTTGGAGGAAATTGGCATGGCAAAAATCTCAAAGGTTATGGTCGGTGAATCGCTGGTGGGAGACGGCAACGAAGTCGCGCATGTCGACCTGCTCATCGGCCCGCGGGGGAGCGCGGTCGAAACGGCATTCTGCAACGCGCTTACCAACAACAAGGACGGCTTTACTTCGCTTTTGGCGGTGATCGCGCCCAATCTTCAATGCAAACCCAACACCGTGATGTTCAACAAGGTCACGATCAAGGGCGCCAAGCAGGCGGTCCAGATGTTCGGCCCGGCGCAGCACGCAGTGGCAAAGGCCGTGCAGGACAGCGTCGCGGACGGGACCATTCCGGCCAACGAAGCGGACGACGTGTTCATCTGCGTCGGGGTATTCATCCATTGGGACGCGGCGGACGACGCCAAGATCCAGAAATACAATTACGAGGCGACAAAGGAAGCTATCCAGCGCGCCGTTGCAGGAACGCCGACCGCCGCCGAAGCAACGGCCCAGCGCGACAAGGTCAAGCATCCGTTCGCAGCCTAGACAAGAGACAGCCCCGCACAGGAAAAACCCTCTTCTGAGACGGATGGTCTGTTGCGCCGGCTGAAAAAGGTTCTGGGCTTTTGAAACGTCAACTCCCGAAGGGCGCTCGCCCTTCGGGAGTTGACGAGCGACGATTGTCAGGCGCCGAGTGACGCGAGGCGGCCGGGGGTGAGCGTAGCGTTGTGCAATGAGGTTGCGACCAGCGCCGCGGCGACACCCATCGCCGACAAGGCGCTGATGTCGGTCTCATCTCGGACGCCGCCGGCCGCGATGACGGCGCGATTTCCGGCCTTGGCCTTGACCTCCTGCAACCGCCCGAAGTCGGGACCGGCGGCCGCACCGACCTTGGCCAGCGTCATGACAATCACCTTTTGCGGCCAAAGCTCGGGCTCATCGAGAAGAGAACGCGGTCCGCAAAAACTATCGCCGACGAAATCAAGGGACAGGATGAGATCGGGATGATCGCGAAAACGCCGCAGCAACATGTCGTCCCGCTGCGATTCAGAGCCCAGAACAGGAGACAGCGAGCGTTCGGCAAGCGCCGCCAAAAGTGTCTTTTCGTCGGCCACACCGGCATCGACCCAAAGTTCCGGCGGCTCCGCCATCGTCCTCAGCCGGGCGAGTGCGTCGCTGTTTGGCACACCGCCTTCGATAGCGTCCAGATCCGCGATGTAGAAGGTCGAAAAAGGATAAAGCCCACGCAGTCCTTCAGCGACCGCGACGACATCAGGGCTTCGGCTGAGCGGCGTAACGATCGGCCTGTAGCGATCGCGTTTTCCCTGCTGGGCGCGAACCACCACGCCGTCTTTCAGGTCGAGAACCGGAATGATACGCAACGCTTTTTTCACCGACCAATTGCCCCCGTCATGAAAGCTTGAAGCGTGGAAAAAAGAAAGGGCATCATTGCCGGTTTCGACATTGGCGGCGCACATCTGAAGGTGACCCGCGCACAAGACGGTCGCATCGTCGAGGCGGTAACGATCGCAACGCCGCTCTGGCAAGGGCTGCACAAGCTGGCTTCAGCCCTCGACGAAACGGCTCTGATCTACGCGGGTGCGGATCTCAACGCATTCACCATGACGGGCGAACTGTCGGACATCTTTCCGTCCCGCGATGTCGGCGTAGGGGCTCTGCTGGGTCAGATTTCCACCCATTTCCCCACAGACAAAAAGCTGGTCTATGCTGGGCCATCCGGTTTCGTCGGGATTGAGCGGGCAGCGCAGCTAGCCGCCGATGTGGCTTCCGCCAATTGGCACGCGACAGCCTTGTTGGTGGCAAAACTCGCCGGCGATGCCCTGTTCGTCGACATGGGCTCCACCACCACCGATATCATTCCCATCAAGAACGGCGTCGTGGCCAATGACGGCTACACCGACGCCGGACGGCTTCTAACCGGCGAATTGGTCTATACCGGCTTTACCAGGACATTCCTGTTCGGCGTAGCCTCGTCGGCTCCCGTCCATGGCAGGCTAACGCCGCTGATGAACGAGTATTTCGCCTCGATCGCCGACGCTCACCGCATCCTGGGCGTGCTCGACGAGGACGACGACAGGCACCCTCCCGCCGACGGCAAGGAAAAGACCGTGGATGGCTCGATCGCGCGGCTGGCGCGCATGGTCGGGCGCGACGCCACTGACCTGACCTCGCCGGAATGGGGTGAAATCGCGCGCTGGTTCAGCGAGCAGCAACTGCGCAAAATGCATGATGCAGCGTCGCTGGTTGCCGGGACCTTGCCTCGGGATGTCCCGATCGTCGGGGCCGGAATCGGTCGCTGGCAGATCAGGCGACTGGCCGAACGCATGGAACGCAGCTATGTCGATTTCGCCGACATCATCCCCGCGGATGACACCGTTCGCGGCCAAGCGAGCAGCGCGGCACCCGCTTCCGCGGTAGCGCTTTTGGCGGGATATCCGTCGTAAGCAGGATGCGGCGCTCGGCCTAAGCCCGCGCGTCCTTGCTCCCGGAACCTTTGGCGGTCAAATGATCGCTGACACGCTGCATCAGCCAGCCCCAGGCTTCCTTTTCACCGTCGCCTGCTGTCTTTTCGATGGCGATCGAAAGGTAGGCGATTTCCGCCTCGATCTTGTCGCGCGGCAGCATGCCGAGCCGGCTGACCAGGATGGCCAGCTCAAGCACCGCCGCCTTGGCTCGGTTAAGGCCGGTGAACGGCGCAAGCGCTTCCTCCCGCACCACGCGGCAGAAATGGCGGGGGCGCACGCCATTGTCATCGACCGCTTGAACTTCGAGGCCCGAATACGCCAGCGCGGCCTCGAGCCTCGGCACCGGAAACCCGTCAACCGGAACAGTTGGCCAATGCTTGCGGCCTGTCAGGCAGCCGGCAAAGACACGCACGTCGTCGGTATAATTGGCGATGGCGAACGGCACTTCGGCGAGATTGTCGAGCGTGACCGACGGCCGGAACGGCGCAATCACCCAGCCGTCATTCTCGGCGATGATGCCGATCGGCGCGATGTGGACGTTGCCTGCCTTGTTGACCGTCGTGATGATCGATTCGCGAATGTAGGGCATGGTCCTAGCGCTCTTTCCTTGCGCGGAGCGTCTTGCCCGGCTCGGCAAGACGGGTACGGTCGGTTTCGGGAGCCGGCGCGGCAACGCCCCATGCGAGCGGCTCGTCCTGCACATAACGCTTGCCGAGGCGCCAGGCGATCTCGGCCTTCATCAGTTCGGCGCCGAGGTAAAAAGCGTGTGCGCCATCGGCGTTGACGTCCAGCCCGGCAAAAAGTTCGAACGCATCCGTGGCAACTGCATGCCCTTTGCTATTGAAAACATGGATGCCGTCCTCCGCTACCGCGATCCGGAAGTTGGCATCGCGCACCTGGACCGCCAATGCCTCGATATCGTCGGTTGAGGCTGTGAAAGGCTTGCGATCGTGGACCTGCAACAGGCCTGGGTGATAGCCGCGCGGCAAGGCGCCGTCCGTGCAAGCAGCCAACATGACGCGGCGGGCGATATCGTGCTCCTCGATCGTCCGCACCGTGTGTGGGCTGACATGCACCGCCAGCACGTTTCGGATCCCGAGTTCCGAGCAGAGTCCCGCTAGAACGGCCGTAACACCAGAACTGTCCGCGTCGGTCAATTCGGTGAGATTGCCGGTGCCCATCAGCAATTCGACGTCCGGCCAGCGGCGCCGCGCCTCGATGAAGCGCCCGAGTGAAACGGCGAAGCCGAAATGGATCGGGTCGAGCACGGGATCGGCAATGAAGGCGATACCGGCCTTTTGCGCGGCTTCGATGGCCCGGCCGAGCGAATCCAGATCGCCAGGCGTGGAAGGTATCAACACTGCCGTAGCCCTATGATCGAAGATCAACGGCAGCGTGTTCTCATCGAGGCTGAGAAGATAGTCCGCGCCGGCGCGTGCCCCGATCGTCAGTTCGTCCACGCTGGCCGAATCGACGCTGACCATAAATCCCCGTGCCTTGAGCGCTCGCACAGCCTCCGCCAGCAATGGAAACGGCGTCTCCGGCAGGCAGCCCAGATCGATGACATCGGCGCCGGCCGCAGCTAGCATCGAGGCCCTCGCCATCAGTGCCTCGACCGACAGCATCGGCGCATCGACGATCTCGGCGAAGATGCGCATATCGTGACGCGTCAGATCCGGCGGTTTGCCCGCCCGGCCAAGGAAGGCCGGAAGGTCGGCGATCTCGTCGGGGCCGCGCACAAAAGGCACGCCGAAATGCTCCGACAGGTGCTCGATGTTTCCCCGATAGCGTCCGGGTAGGATGACGCGGTCGGCGTCTCCTGTCAGAGTGAGCCGACGCTTCACAATGTCCTCGCTCATCAGCGCGGCGACCTTGACGCCGACGTCGACGATTTCCCACGCGAATTCGGTTCTGCCCAGCCCGGCCAGCAGCCGTTCCAGCCGCGCCTTGGCCAGATGGCCGGTAAGAAAAACCAGCCGCTCAGCCATCGCTTGCGAGTTCGGCCTGTCGCCGTGTGAGCGAGGCTTCGAGATCAGCGAGCGACTCGACCACCTGGGTCCGCTCGAAACTCTTCAACTGCTCGGTATTTTCCAGATCGATCCTGCGCGGATAGACCTTGACCAGCCCGTGCGGTGCCTGGGTTTCGAGTTCCGGTGCGGTGTCGCAAGCAAAGACGATGGCTGGCACACGGCACTTTCCCGCTTGGGCAAAGACATTGGTGGCGAGCGTGTCGGAAATGCCATGCACGCATTTGGCGACCGTGTTGGACGTGGCCGGCGCCACCACGACCGTGTGATAGACACCGTGGTAGAATTCGCCGACCGGGATCGCGCTCGCGGTCTTGTCGTGCAGCACGCGCGTCGTCTCCGGGAAATCAAGTTTGAGCTTGTACATGCGCAGCACTTCGTTGGCGGCCTTCGACACGAAGACATCGCAATGTTCGAGTTGGCGAACAAGTGCGAAGCTCTCCGTAAAAAAATGCCCGGAACCCGTCAAAACCCACGCCCAGCGCGGCACATGCAGCTTCACCATCGGCTATCCCGCCTTCTTTGCCGACGACCCTGTAGAAGCCACGATCCTGATGCCGGGCAGCTTGCCCAACACGAGCATCGCGCCGGCCTCGGCAGCATCCTTCGGACCGGCGAGATGGAAATCGACGCCGTCAGGCAGCATGGCGGCAAAGCCTGGGTCGACAATGCCTCGGGTCCTCAGGCTGTCAGCGGTATCGCTGTCGAAGAATGCACCGGTCTGCTTGATAAGCAACAGCGCGTTTGCGCCAAGCTTACCGGCAAGCCAGGCGGCCAGAGAATCGGAGGTAATGTCCCAGGAGGCCGGAACATCCAGCGCCGGCAGTGCCAGTGACGACGGCAGCCACACCGGAACCTTCCCCGCCTCCAACGCTCGCCCGATCTCATCCAGCGACCGTGCCGGCGTCAGCCTTTCGTCCCGGTCGAGGATGACATGGCCGAACTGTTCCATGGCCAGGATCGCCATGGCATGTGCGGCGGTGTCGGAAAAATCCATGCGTGTCTGCGTCTCACGCACATGATCGGCAAAGAGCCCGCCGCCGGGCACGATGACGATCGGCAGCCGGGAACCCGCCAGCGCTGCGATCCAGCTCTTCATCTCCGCCGCGTGGGCCGTGCTGCCGCCAAGCTTGACGATGGCCCGTCGGAGCATTTCGGGGCGTTCCTGGCGCGGCCGGAAGACAACGCTTCGGTCTTCTCGGCCAGCGGTGCCGGAGGCAGCGCCGCGTCCCGCCGATTGGCGCTTGCGTTCGATCTCGACGCCGACACCGCCAGGACCGAGCTCGAGCTTTTCCACCCTTACCGTAACGCGCACGACCCGCTGGTTCTCCAGGACGTGCGCTGCCACCTGCTCGGCCAAAGCCTCGCTGAGCTGGATATGGCCTCGCGCGACGATGGTGCGAATGCCGTCCATGATGATGTCATAAGAGAATACATGGCGCATGTCCTCGGGATGGTCGGTGATTTGCAGCACGTCGGCGGTCACATCAAAGCGCACTTTTTGAGTATGGCCATGCTCGAAGCTGTAGGCGCCGATCTGGACCGGCAGAACAAAATCCCGCACAAAAATCCTGTCCGTGCCCAGTGTCGGGTCGGTGTCCGGCGAATAGCCTCTCGCCGCCAACAGGCGATAGTCGATACTCAATTGACCGCCGGTCCCGGATTCCGTCGGGATCAACTCTCGAATCTGCGAGACCGCCTCGGCGCTGATCGAACTCGTGCGACCGGAATGGCCACACAGCGCCCCCCGAAAGCCGAGAAAATCCGGAGCGAAAGGCAATAGGCGCGGAATATCCGGAGCTTCCAACGATCCACTCAGGCCTGCCATCAGACCGAGCGATTTCGTGCGATCGACGAATCCCGGAATACGCTCCGGCGGCAGATGATCGAGCAGCCGGCCCTTCCCCTTTTGCGCGGTATCGACCATCACGCCATGGAAGCGATGCCTGGCGAACATCGGCAGAAGCTCGAACTCCGGCGCCAGATCGGCAAACAGCACGGCAATCAGCTTCGTTCGTGCAGCGAGCGGTTCGAGCGCTTCTACGCAGGCAGAGATATTTGCCGAAGGGAAAAATCCGATCTTCACATAGTCGACGCCGGTCGCCGCGATCTCTTCGGCCTTGATGCGGATCGTTTCGGGCTCCATCGGCAGGTCGCCGCAGACCGCGCTGACCGGAGCCCGACCAGCGATGAACGAAATGGTTCGGCGCATGGTTTCCGTGGACACCGCGCCCAGGGCTCCCGCCTTCGGGTCCTTCAGGTCGACGATATCGACACCTCCAGAAAGAGCGATCTCCGCCTCTTCGATTCCGGTGACGCTTGCCAGCATTCTGGTCATTTGAACAGTTTCTCCAGTTTGGAGGACAAGACGTTTTTATAAAGGCGGTCGATGCCCCTGCGCCACGTCTCGTCGGTGTTGCCACGCGAATCGACGCTGGCGACTTTCCGCACCGTTCTGGCAGGCGCGAAAAGTCGTCCGATAGGGTTTGATAAATTTTGCGGGTCGGCTAAGTTGATCATGGGCACCTTGACTTGGCGCGGGTCCGGCAACAGTCGAACCTTTGCGCAAGAATGGGTAATTACTATCGATGACGAGCGCGGTGCCAGGCACTCTCGCTGCCTTTTTGTGCTTTTTTTCCCTGACCGTCAACGTTTCCGACGCGACAGGCCAGGAAACGGTGGCGAAGCCGGAAAAAAAGACAACTGAAATCAAAATAGGTTATTTGCGGGCCTACGCACCGCAATTGACGCTTTCCATGCTCGACCTGCCGCCACGTGACGAAGGTGTCGCCGGCGCCGAGGTGGCAATCGGCGACAACAACACGACGGGAAAGTTCACCAACCAGAAATTCAGCCTGGACGTGACCGAGATCAAACCCGAAGGCGACGCGGTTCGGGCATTCGAGGACCTGATCGCCAAAGGCGACCGCTATGTGGTCGCCGATCTTTCAGCAAAACAATTGCTGTCGATCGCCGACATCGCCCGCGAAAAAGGCGTGCTGATCTTCAACGTCGGCGCGACCGACGACAGCCTTCGCGAGGAGGACTGCCGCATCAACGTTTTCCATATCGCGCCGACGCGCAGCATGCTGGCCGATGCGCTGGCGCAGTATCTCATGGTGAAGAAGTGGCCGAATTGGGTGCTGCTCTATGGATCGCATGAGCAGGATCATCTTTACGCCGATGCGTTGCGCCGCGCGGCGACCCGCTTCGGCGGCCAGATCGTCGCCGAGAAGGAATTCAAGGATACCGGCACAGCCAGGCGCACCGACACCGGCGCCACGCAGATACAGCAGCAGATTTCCGTGTTCACGCAAGATCTCCCGGAGCATGACGTGGTGCTTGTCGCCGACGAAAGCGAGGTTTTCGGGACCTACGTGCCCTATCGCACCTGGACGCCGCGGCTGGTCGCCGGCACGGCCGGTCTGGTTGCATCGTCGTGGCATCCCGCCAGCGAACAGTGGGGCGGCATCCAGATGCAGAGCCGCTTCCTGAAGACGACGAGCCGGCGGATGCTCTCCAAGGACATGTCGGCCTGGACGGCGGTGCGTGCCGTCGGCGAGGCCACCACGCGCACCAACGGCGACGATGCGAAAAAGATCAGCGACTACATGCGCTCTGACGATTTTTCGGTTGCTGCTTTCAAGGGGCAGAAGCTGACCTTCCGCAAATGGAACCTCCAGCTTCGCCAGCCGATCCTGCTTGGCGATACCAAGTCCGTCGTCTCGACATCGCCACAAGAGGGCTATCTTCACCAGGTCTCCGAACTCGACACGCTCGGTGTCGATCAGCCGGAAACGAAATGCGCTCTCAAGTAGAGTCAATCGGGAGGAATTTGCGTGCAGAAACGAGCTTGCGCATTCGCCATTCTCGCGGCCGGCCTGACAGTCAGCCCCGCATCGGCCTATACGGCCTACGTTTCCAACGAGAAGGACAACACGATGACCGTCGTCGACACGGCGACGATGCAGGTGATGAAGACCGTCGAAGTCGGCCAGAGGCCGCGCGGCATCACCATCTCGCATGACGGCAAGTTCGTCTACCTATGCGCCAGCGATGACGATACGGTCCAGATCATCGATACCGCGACGCTTGAAATCGTCGGTACGCTGCCATCCGGCCCCGATCCCGAATTGTTCGTGCTCTCGCCGGACGGCAAGACGCTTTATGTCGCCAATGAGGACGATAATCTCGTCACCGCCATCGACGTCGAAAGCAAGCAGGTCCTGGCCGAGATTCCGGTCGGCGTGGAACCGGAAGGCATGGGTGTCAGCCCCGATGGCAAGACCATGGTCAACACTTCGGAAACCACCAGCATGGCGCATTTCATCGACACCGGCACGCATGAGGTGACCGACAACGTGCTGGTCGACACGCGCCCGCGCTTCGCCGACTTCAAGCCCGACGGCACGCAGGTCTGGGTCAGCGCCGAGGTTGGCGGCACCGTCAGCGTCATCGACAACGCCAAACGCGAAGTGGTGAAGAAGATCCAGTTCGCGATTCAGGGACTGCGGGCCGAAACCATCCAGCCGGTAGGCATCGCCATCAGTGCCGATGGCAAGAAAGCCTATGTCGCGCTCGGCCCGGCGAACCATGTCGCGGTGATCAATACCGATACCTACGAGGTGGAGAAATACATCCTCGTCGGCCAGCGCGTCTGGCATCTGGCCTTCACGCCCGACCAGAAAACGCTAATCACCACTAATGGCAATTCCAACGATATCACCTTCATCGACACGGCCACCGACGAGCCGGTCCAATCGCTCACCGTGGGCCAGCAGCCCTGGGGTGTGGTCATTTCGCCCAAATAGCAGACATTGATCATCGGGAGGTCAAGACATGAAACTTTGCCGCAGGTTTTTCTTCGCCGCGCTCGCCGGATTTGTCCTTGCTCCGATCGGAGCAAGCGCCGACGACGCAACACCAAAACCGTCGCGTGCCAGCAAGAACCTGCCGGAATTGATTATCGGTTCGGCCGATTCCACCTATGCCGTCAATCAGAAGGACTTCGAGCTGATCGCCGGCCAGGGGTATCGCTGGAAGATCACCTCCAAAGGCGGTTTCGAATACAAGTTCGTGACCGACCTCTTCCGCAATGTCTGGATGGACCAGATCGTCATCAACGATTTGGAAGTGCATATGGACGGCGGACCAGCCTGGCTGGAATTCGACGATGCGGGAACGATCCAGGTGCAGTTCCATACCGTTCGCCCGGGCGAATATACCTGGTCGGTTCCCGACCTTGCCGACAAGGGACTGAAGGGCAAGATTACGATCAAGTGAGACAAAGGCGACCAGGGCGCCAGATAGCCAACGCGTCCTGAAGGAGCGACCCGGCATGCAGCATATGAGGACAAACGGTCCGGGAGAAGAGGTGGCGGCGCTCGATGTCGGCGCCGTCAGCCATTCCTATGGCCAGAAGCGGGCGCTCAACGACGTCTCCTTCTCGATCGCGCCGGCGACTTTCACCGTTCTGCTCGGCCTCAACGGGGCCGGCAAGACAACGCTGTTCTCACTGATAAGCCACCTCTACGACACGCGTCACGGATCGATCCGCATCTTCGGCCATGACATTCGCCGCGCGTCCGGCGAAGCACTCAGACGGGTCGGCATCGTGTTCCAGGCACGCACGCTCGACCTCGACCTCAGCGTCTACCAGAATCTCTCCTACCACGCCTCGCTGCATGGCATTGGCGGACGCGAAGCTCGCCAGCGCATTGCCGCGCTGCTTGAAACGGTCGACATGCAGGGCCGCCAGCACGACAAGGCACGCAGCCTCTCCGGCGGTCAGATGCGACGCATCGAAATCGCCAGGGCGCTGCTTCACCGACCTTCCCTGCTCCTGCTTGACGAGGCGACCGTCGGCCTCGACATCGAATCCCGCGCGGGCATCCTCGCCACCATCCGCAAGCTCGTCCAGGCAGAGGGCATCGGCGTGCTCTGGGCCACGCATCTGATCGACGAAGTCGAAGACGCCGACCATGTTGTCATACTGCGGCGGGGTGATCTGGTCGCGAGCGGCAAGGTGTCGGATGTGACCCGTGCGAACGGTGGAAATTCGATTCGCGAAACCTTTTCGAAGCTCAGCCGCGTCGATGCGGCGGGCATGGCGGAGACGTCGCCATGAGCGCTCCTGCGATGCCTGGAAAGGTCGCCGGCATCATGCCGGTGCGGTCTGAGCCATTCGGCCTGCGCCACTATCTCATTTGCCTGAAAGGCGTCGTCCTGCGCGAGTGCCTGCGCTTCCTGCACCAGCGCGAACGCTTCATTTCCTCGCTGGTCCGGCCGCTCGTCTGGCTGTTCATCTTCGCCGCCGGCTTTCGCCAGGTGCTCGGCGTGTCGATCATCCCGCCCTACAAGACCTATGTGCTCTACGAGGTCTATATCACACCGGGCCTTTGCGGCATGATCCTGCTGTTTTCCGGCATGCAGTCTTCGCTGTCGATGGTCTACGACCGCGAGATGGGCAACATGCGCATCCTGCTGGTCAGCCCGTTTCCGCGCTGGTTCCTGCTGGTGTCGAAGATGCTGGCCGGTGTGGCCGTATCGATCGTGCAGGTCTACGCGTTCCTGATCGTTGCCTGGTTGTGGGGCGTCAAGGCGCCGCCACTCGGCTACCTCTACGTGCTGCCGGCACTGTTCCTGTCGGGCATGATGCTTTGCGCGCTCGGTATGCTCTTGTCTTCGCTGATCAAGCAGCTCGAAAACTTCGCCGGCATCATGAACTTCGTCATCTTTCCCGGCTATTTCGCGTCTCCGGCGCTCTATCCCTTGTGGCGCATCCAGGAGGCGAGCCCGCTGCTCTACAAGATCTGCCTCTGCAACCCGTTCACCTATGCCGTCGAACTGATCCGCTTTGCCTTCTACGGACAGATCGAATGGCTGTCGCTGGGCGTCGTCGCCGGCTGCACGCTGCTGTTTCTGGGCGGCGCCATCATCGCATACGATCCTTCGCGCGGTTTGGTGATCCGCAAACAGGACATGGGAGGAAACGCCTGATGGCGCGAATGAGGCTTGCTCACACTCTGGTTCTGGTCGCCACGCTTGCCTCGATGGGGAGCGCCGGCGCGGCAAACACCGATCCCGACTGGCCCTGCATGCAGCGTAAGGTGCCACAGCTCTCGCTTGGCCAGATCTGGAATGGGCCGGAGCTTCCTGCGACCGCGAAAGATTGGGCGAAGGATGCCCGTGTGTCGGCGCTTGTCGAGGCGGTGGCGGCCCGGCGGACGCCGATTGCCGAAGCCCAGAAAGAGATCAAGGATTTCGCGACTTCCCTGTCGGCCGAGCAGGTCGCACCAAAAATGACGATGCTGGTGCAGGGAATGTTCGACCATATGGACGCCGAGCGTTCGCACGTGATCTCCGGCATCTCCCGCTATGCGCACAAACAGCTCGAAATGGCGGCACAGTTGCGCAAGGAAGCATCCGAAGTCGACGCGCTGCGCGCCAAGGCCGATGCGGATCCGGACGAAGTCGAACGGCGAACCGACCAGCTGAATTTCGCGACGCGAATTTTCACCGAACGGGTCCAGTCGCTGACTTATGTCTGCGATGTGCCCACGATAATCGAGCAGCGGCTTTACCAGTTGTCGAAGACCGTCTCGGAAACGCTCGTCGTGAAGAAATAGACCTTGGCGCCTGCCTCATGACCCCCTGCCAGGCAGCACACGCCAGCGCTGCACGAAATAACCGGGATGCGTCTCGATCCACCGAGCCACCAGCGGCTGCGCCTGCATGAAGGCAGTCCCGGGATTCATCGCCAGACCGTCTACCATTTGTTCGCGTTGTTCGCAGGTCCGCGGTACATCCGTCAGGCAGACCATCATAACGAGTGTGTAAAGCATTACCCCTTTTCCCCATCGAATTCCCGAACCCTACCCGGGAGATTTCTGCAGGGGTTGCACATACGGATCGCTTACGGGTGTGAAAGGACGTGGCCCCCGCTCTTTCGCACTGCAACATAACATATTGCTTATATAACACCAACGATCGCGAGCGTTATCCACCGGGCTTTCATCCGTTGCGTTCGTGCAATGTCATCCCGCCTTGTCTGGATACAGCTTTCCGAAAAGGGGCAGATACATCGCGCCCTTGCGCATCAGGAAATCGTTGAACGTGGCCATGGCCGGCGAGATCGCGTGATCGGTTCGCATCACCGAAAACCATTGCCGGCGGATCGGCATGCCGACAACGTCGAGGATGACAAGCCGGCCTGCTTCGGTTTCCGCAGCGATGGTGTGGGCAGAGATGAAGGCGATGCCGAGACCAGCCATCACCGCCTGCTTGATCGTTTCGTTCGAGGCCATCTCGACACCGAGGTCGTCGATGCGCCCAGGTACGTCGCTCAGGAATATTTCCAACGAGATGCGGGTTCCGGAGCCGGGCTCGCGAATAAGGAAATGCTCCTCGGCGATGCGCTCCTTGGAGATATCGCGCGCCGCGACCAACGGATGGTCGGGCGGCGCGATGATGACCAGCGGGTGATCGCCGAAGACCGAAGCACGCACCGGAACCTCCTTCGCCGGGCGCCCCATCAGCGCGATATCGATGTCGTGGTTCCTGAGGTTGTCGATCGTCTGGGCACGGTTGCCGATGGCAAGCCGCATGTCGATGTCGGGATGGTCCTTCATGAACGCAGCCATCAGCCGCGGCGCGAAATATTTGGCGGTGGAAACAACGCCGAGCCTCAAGCTGCCGGTGCGTACGCCCTTGATGGCATCCATCTTGTCTTCGAGCAAACCGAGATGCTCCTCGATAACCTGCGCCGTCTCGACGAAAGCCCGACCTGCGGCAGTGGGACGCATGCCGTCCGACGTTCGGTCGAACAGAGCCAGCTGGAATTCTTCCTCCACTTGCCGCAGCTGGATTGTCAGCGCTGGAGGAGACAGACCTAACATCTTGGCTGCGCTGACAATTTTGCCGCACTTGATGATTGCCTGGACGGTCTTGAAATGCTTAAGCGTGAGGTTTCTCATGCCGCACACTAAATTATTTTTACTGGTTAAGTAAAGTTATTGAATTTTACTTATCTGGCGACGTTTGTTTCCATTCCTCCAGTCCAGCCGCTCCGAGGAGATGCGGCCCGACCGGGAGGTTACGATGCCAGCGGCAACGCTCGACGCTTTTCTGAACTCCTATCTCGGCCAGCCTGACGAATTTCGCTCGGCAGTTGTGACGACCGTCCGTCAGTTGACACAGGCCGCCATCAAGGTCCGCAACACCATCAACCAAGGGGTGCTCGGCGCCGCCTTTGCCGAAACCCGTGGCGCCAATGCCGACGGCGACGTCCAGAAGGATCTCGACGTCTTCTCCGACGACATCTTCCTCGACGCCATGCGCCGCGCACCGGTCGCGCTTTACGCCTCCGAGGAACTGGAGCAGCCGGTCCTGCTCGACAGGCAAGCGCCACTCGCCATCGCGATCGACCCGCTCGACGGCTCTTCCAACATCGACACCAACGTGTCGATCGGAACGATCTTCTCGCTCCTGACCGCAACTGGCGCGCCGGACGCTGATCCGACCGCCTCTTTCCTGCAGGCGGGCGTGAACCAGCTAGGCGCCGGTTTCTTCATCTATGGGCCGCAGCTGGCACTCGTCCTGTCGCTCGGCAGCGGCACGCATGTCTTCGTCTTCTCGACAAGGCTCGGAACCTTCGTCCAGGCCTATGAAAGCCGGATCATTCCGCAACGCACTCAGGAGTTCGCCATCAACGCCGCCAACTACCGGCACTGGGACGAGGCCGTGCGGCTCTATGTAGACGACTGCCTGGAGGGCACCGAAGGACCGCGCGAGAAGGATTTCAACATGCGCTGGATCGCCTCTCTGGTTGCCGACTGTTACCGCATATTGATGCGCGGCGGCGTTTTTCTCTACCCCGGCGATCGGCGCAAGGGCTATGGTCAGGGACGGCTGCGCCTCGTCTACGAGGCCAACCCGATCGCCTATCTCATAGAACAGGCTGGCGGTGCCGCCACCGATGCGATCAACCGCATCCTGGAAATCGAACCCGAGAGCCTGCATCAACGCGTGCCGATGATCTTCGGGTCGGCGCGGGAAGTCGCGCGCATCACCCGCTACCACACAGAGCCGAGCAACATCGGTGAGCGTGCGCCGCTGTTCAGCCGCCGCGGCCTGTTCAGAGCCTGAGCAGCACCATGTCAGCCAAACACCCTATCATCACCATCACCGGGTCGTCGGGCGCCGGCACGACCTCGGTCAAGCGCATCTTCGAGCTGATTTTCCGGCGCGAGAACATCGAGGCCGCTTTCATCGAAGGCGACGCATTCCACCGCTACGACCGCGCGGCGATGAAGGGAAAGGTGGCCGAGGAGGAAAAGGCCGGCAACCCGAACTTCACCCATTTCAATGCCGCGGCCAACGAACTCGGAATTCTCGAAGAGGTGTTCGCGGAATATGGCCGCCGCGGAACCGGCAAGACCCGCACCTACATTCATGATGAGGAAGAGGAAAAGCAGCACGGCACGCCCCCGGGAACCTTTACCGAATGGCGCGAATTCGCTCCCAGCGACCTGCTCTTCTACGAGGGGCTGCACGGCTGTGTCGTCACCGACACGATCAATTTGGCCAAGCATGCGGATCTCAAGATCGGCGTCGTGCCGGTCATCAATCTCGAATGGATCCAGAAGATCCATCGCGACCGTTCGACACGCGGCTATTCCACCGAGGCGGTGATGGACGTCATCCTGCGCCGGATGCCCGACTATGTCCGCTACATTGTCCCGCAATTCTCGCAGACCGCCATCAACTTCCAGCGCGTGCCGATCGTCGATACGTCCAACCCGTTTATCGCGCGCTGGATTCCGACGCCCGACGAATCGATGCTGGTTATCCGCTTCGCCAATCCGCGCGGCATCGATTTTCCGTATCTGCTGTCGATGATCCACGACTCGTTCATGTCGCGGCCAAATTCCATCGTGGTGCCAGGCAACAAGCTCGATCTTGCCATGCAGCTGATCCTGACGCCGCTCATTCTGCAATTGACTGAACGCAAGAGCCGTGTGTCGTGAGGAGGATGCAATGACCAGCCAAACAGCACTGAAGCCCGTCACCACAACCGCTCCCGTCTCGGAGCGCGACATGGCGAACGCCATTCGCGCGCTGGCGATGGACAGCGTCCAAAAGGCGAATTCGGGTCACCCTGGCATGCCGATGGGCATGGCCGATGTCGCAACGGTGCTGTTCAACCGCTTCATCAACATCGATCCGTCGAGGCCGGGCTGGCCCGACCGTGACCGTTTCGTGCTTTCAGCCGGCCACGGCTCGATGCTGCAATACGCGCTGCATCATCTGCTTGGCTATGAAGACATGCAGATCGAGGAATTGCAGCGATTTCGGCAGTTGGGCAGCCGCACCGCCGGACATCCGGAATACGGCCATGCGCTTGGCGTGGAGACCACCACCGGACCGCTCGGACAGGGCATTTCCACGGCGGTCGGCATGGCGCTGGCGGAACGTATGCTTGCCGCCCGCTATGGTACCGATCTGGTCGATCATCATACCTATGTGATTGCGGGCGACGGCTGCCTTCAGGAGGGCATCAGTCACGAGGCGATAGACCTCGCTGGTCACCTGAAGCTTTCCCGCCTGATCGTCTTCTGGGACGACAATGCGATTTCCATTGACGGGCCGACCTCCCTCTCCACGTCGATGGACCAGCCGGCGCGCTTCAAGGCCGCCGGCTGGGATGTCCAAAGCGTCGCCGGCCACGACATGGAGGCAGTCGCCGCGGCAATCGAGTCGGCGCGGCGGTCGGATCGGCCATCGCTGATTGCCTGCCGCACAGTGATCGGCATGGGTGCCCCCAATCTCGGCGGTTCGGAGAAGACGCACGGCGCACCGCTGGGTGAAGCAGAGATCGCCGCGACACGCGAAAACATCGGCTGGGCCCACGCGCCGTTCGATGTGCCGGATGATATCCTTTTCGCCTGGCGCGAGATTGCCGGTCGCGGCGAAGCGATGCGGCGCGACTGGGAGCAGCGGCTTGCCGCCTCGCCGCGGCGCGAGGCTTTCGAGAGCGCCGTCGCCGCCGAACTGCCCGACACCGTCTTCAAAGCGCTCGACGCCTTTCGTCGCGAACATGTCGAGAAGGCAACCAAGGTGGCGACGCGAAAAGCCTCCGAAATGGCGCTCGAGGTCATCAACGGCGCAACGGAATTGACCGTCGGCGGCTCGGCCGATCTGACGCATTCAAATCTGACGATCACCAAGGGCATGAACCGCATTGCGCCGGGTGATTATGCCGGCCGCTACATTCACTACGGCATTCGTGAACACGGCATGGCGGCCGCCATGAACGGCATCGCGCTGCATGGCGGTTTCGTGCCCTATGGCGGTACGTTCCTGTGCTTCGCCGATTATGCGCGCGGCGCGATGCGGCTCTCGGCGCTCATGGGCCAGCGCGTCATCTATGTGATGACACACGATTCCATCGGCCTCGGCGAGGACGGCCCGACGCACCAGCCGGTCGAGCACCTTGCGATGCTGCGTGCCACGCCTAATCTCAACGTCTTCCGCCCGGCGGATGTCATCGAAACGGCGGAGTGCTGGGAACTCGCGCTAAAGAGCAAGGATCGGCCTAGCGTCCTGGTGCTGTCGCGCCAGAACCTGCCGATGCTGCGTCGGTCGCACAGCGACGAGAACCGCTCCTGCCAGGGCGCTTACATCCTGCGCGAGCCGGCAAAGCACCGCGCCGTCACCCTGATCGCCACCGGCTCGGAGGTCGAGATCGCGGTTGCTGCCGCCGAAAGGCTGGAGACCGAGCATGGCGTCGCCGCCGCCGTCGTGTCGATGCCGTGCTGGGAGCTTTTCGAGGAGCAGGAAAGCGCCACCCGCAAGGCCGTTCTCGGCTCGGCGCCGCGCGTCGCGGTCGAAGCGGCAGCCCGGCTGGGCTGGGACCGCTGGATCGGCGAGACCGGCGCTTTCGTCGGCATGACCGGCTTCGGCGCCAGCGCCCCTGCCCCCGACCTCTACCGGCATTTCAACATAACGTCCGAAGCGGTTGCTGCAGCGGCGCTGAAGCTCATCATCTAGGAGGATTCACAATGGCTCGCATCACCCTTCGCCAGCTTCTCGACCATGCCGCCGAGCACGGCTACGGCGTTCCGGCATTCAACATCAACAACATGGAACAGGGCCTCGCCATCATGGAGGCGGCCAAGGCCTGCGACGCGCCAGTCATCATCCAGGCTTCACGTGGCGCCCGGTCCTATGCCAACGACATCATGCTGGCCAAGATGATGGAGGCGCTGACCGAAATCCACCCGGCCATCCCGCTATGCATCCATCAAGACCACGGCAACAGCGAGGCCACCTGCCTTTCCGCGATCCGCCACGGCTTCACCTCGGTGATGATGGACGGATCCTTGATGGCGGACGCCAAGACGCCGGCAAGCTACGACTACAACGTCGCCATAACCGAACGCGTCGCACGCATGGCGCATTGGGTCGGCGCTTCCGTCGAAGGCGAACTGGGCGTGCTCGGCTCGCTGGAAACCGGCCAAAGCGAGGCGGAGGATGGCCACGGCGCCGAGGGCGCGCTCTCTCACGACCAACTCTTGACCGATCCAGATCAGGCGGTCGATTTTGTGACTGCAACCCAGGTCGACGCGCTGGCGATTGCCTGCGGCACCTCGCACGGCGCCTACAAATTCACCCGCAAGCCGGACGGCGACATCCTGGCCATGCAGGTGATCGAGGCGATCCACGAGAAGCTGCCCAACACGCATCTGGTCATGCACGGCTCTTCCTCTGTGCCGCAGGAGCTGCAGGACATCATCAACAGATACGGCGGCGAGATGCCCCAGACCTTTGGCGTTCCGGTCGAGGAGATCGAGCGCGGCATCCGCTTCGGCGTGCGCAAGGTCAACATCGACACCGATTGCCGCATGGCCATGGCCGGACAGTTCCGCCGCGTCGCGACGGAAGACCCGCGCGAGTTCGATCCCCGCAAATTCCTGAAACCCGCCATGGATGCCTTGCGCGATCTCTGCCGGGACCGCTTCGAGCGTTTCGGTACGGCCTCCAACGCCTCGAAGATCAAGGTCATCGCCATGGACGAGATGGCGAAACGTTACGCCGCGGGAAAACTCGACCCCCATATCGCAACCGCGAAAGCCGCCTGAGCAACAAACAGGAGACCTGTCATGAACAAGATCGACATACTGCCAGCGGGGACGCTCAAGGAAGGCAAGGAACGCTACAAGTCAGGGGTCATCCCCTACAAGAAGATGGGCTATTGGGAGCCTGACTACAGGCCCAAGGAAACCGATCTGATCGCGATGTTCCGGATCACGCCGCAACCCGGTGTCGACCACGAGGAGGCGGCGGCCGCCATCGCCGGCGAATCCTCCACCGCGACGTGGACCGTGGTGTGGACCGACCGGCTGACCGCCTGCGAGCTCTACCGCGCCAAGGCGTTCAGTTCCGAGCCGGTGCCGAACACCGGTCCCGGAACCAAGACCGAACAACAGTACTTCGCCTACATCGCCTACGACCTCGACCTGTTCGAGCCGGGCTCGATCGCCAATTTGACCGCATCGATCATCGGCAATGTGTTCGGCTTCAAGGCAGTCAAGGCGCTGCGGCTGGAAGACATGCGTATCCCGGTCGCGTACCTCAAAACCTTCCAGGGGCCGGCGACTGGCATCGTGGTGGAGCGTGAGCGGCTCGACAAGTTCGGCCGGCCGCTGCTCGGCGCTACGACGAAGCCGAAGCTCGGCCTCTCGGGCCGCAATTACGGGCGCGTCGTTTACGAAGCGCTGAAGGGCGGCCTCGATTTCGTCAAGGACGACGAGAACATCAACTCGCAGCCCTTCATGCATTGGCGCGACCGCTTCCTCTACTGCATGGAGGCCGTGAACAAGGCGTCGGCTGCCACCGGCGAGGTCAAAGGCCATTATCTCAACGTCACCGCCGGCACGATGGAGGAGATGTACGAGCGCGCCGAATTCGCCAAGCAGCTTGGCTCCTGCATCGTCATGATCGACCTCGTCATCGGCTACACGGCGATCCAATCTATGGCCAAGTGGGCACGCCGCAACGACATGATCCTGCACCTGCACCGTGCCGGCAACTCGACCTATTCGCGCCAGAAGAACCACGGCATGAATTTCCGCGTCATCTGCAAATGGATGCGCATGGCCGGCGTCGACCACATCCATGCCGGCACGGTGGTCGGCAAGCTGGAAGGCGACCCGCTCATGATCAAGGGATTTTATGACACGCTGCGTGAGGAGCGCACGCCGCAGAACCTCGAAACCGGGCTGTTCTTCGATCAAGAATGGGCCTCGCTCAACAAGGTGATGCCCGTCGCCTCGGGCGGCATCCATGCCGGCCAGATGCATCAGTTGATCCACTATCTCGGCGAGGACGTCATCCTGCAGTTCGGCGGCGGCACAATCGGCCATCCGGACGGCATCCAGGCAGGCGCGACGGCCAATCGCGTCGCCCTGGAAGCGATGATCCTGGCCCGCAACGAGGGGCGCGATTATTTGCGCGAAGGGACCAAGATCCTCGAACAGGCGGCCAGATGGTGCACGCCGCTGAAGGCTGCCCTGGAGACCTGGAAGGACGTCACCTTCAACTACGAATCGACCGACACGGCCGACTTCGTGCCAACCGCAACGCCCAGCTTCTAGACGAAAGGAACCATCGTCATGATGACCAATCCGGGAAACAAGGTCACGCAGGGACAGTTCTCGTTCCTGCCAGACCTGACCGATGAGCAGATTTCGGCGCAGATCAAATACGCGCTGAAGAACCATTGGGCGGTCAGCGTCGAGTACACGGACGATCCGCATCCGCGAAACACCTACTGGGAAATGTACGGCAACCCGATGTTCGATTTGAAAGATCCGGCGGGCATACTGCTCGAGGTCAATGCATGCCGGAAAGCCTGTCCGAACATGTATGTGCGGGTAACCGCCTTCGATTCGACCAAGGGCTGGGAAGCGCCGCGCATGTCGTTCATTGTCAACCGGCCGCCCAGCGAACCCGGGTTCCGGCTGCTGCGCCAGGAGCGCGACGGCCGCAGCCAGGGTTATTCGATCGTGCCTTATGCGACCGACAGGCCCGAGGGCGAGCGGAGCTAGCTGAACCATGCTGAACGCGATGACCAAGGACGCTGCCGCACAGGACGCGACGGTTGATCTGCAGGCCGAGTTCGAGGCCTCCAACATCGACGAGGTGATGGACAAGCTCGACCGTGAACTCGTTGGCCTGAAGCCGGTCAAGACCCGCATCCGCGAGATCGCCGCTCTCCTCCTGGTCGACCGGCTTCGCCGCAAGTTCGGGCTGACCTCGGGCGCCCCGACGCTGCACATGAACTTTACGGGAAATCCCGGCACCGGAAAGACCACCGTGGCGCTGAGGATGGCCGAAATCCTGCATCGTCTGGGCTATGTCCGCGAAGGCCACATGGTCGCCGTGACGCGCGACGATCTTGTTGGCCAGTATGTGGGCCACACCGCGCCCAAGACCCGCGAGGTGATCAAGCGTGCCATGGGCGGCGTGCTTTTCATCGACGAGGCCTACTATCTCTACAAGCCCGAGAACGAACGCGACTACGGCCAGGAATCGATCGAAATCCTGCTGCAGTGCATGGAGAACAACCGTGACGATCTGGTTGTGATCCTTGCCGGCTACAAGAACAAGATGGACCGCTTCTTCGACAGCAATCCCGGTATGCGTTCGCGCATCGCCCACCATCTCGATTTCCCCGACTATGGTGTCAGCGAACTGAAATCAATCGCCGAGATTATGCTCGCGGAGCAGAATTATCGCCTCAGCGAGGCGGCATCCCGTGCGCTCGAAGAGTATCTTCCGATCCGCATGAGGCTGCCGCATTTCTCCAACGCGCGTTCGGTCCGCAATGGGCTCGATCGGGCACGGCTGCGGCAGGCCAACCGGCTTTTCGCATCGCGCAGCAGGGTGTTGACCAAGGCCGATCTTGTCACCATCGAGGAATCCGACATCCGCGGCAGCCGCGTGTTCGCGGAAGGGAAACTCGAAGGCGAACCGGAGACGAAGATGCGCTGACGGGATGGAGCCGGCTGGCGCAGAGACCAACAGCGCAGACAGGATTGGAGACGACGACCATGGTCACCAGGACAATCATCGCACCCTCGGTGCTTTCCGCGGATTTCTCGCGGCTCGGCGACGAGGTCGAAGCTGTCGTGCGGGCGGGTGCCGACTGGATCCATCTCGACGTGATGGACGGGCATTTCGTACCCAACATCACCTTCGGTCCGCCGGTGATCAAGGCGATCCGCGACCGAACGGACAAAGTCTTCGACTGCCATCTGATGATCGCGCCGGCCGACCCCTATCTGGCCGCCTTCGCCGACGCCGGCTGCGACATCATCACGGTGCACGCCGAGGCCGGGCCGCATCTCGATCGTTCCCTGCAGGCGATCAAAAATCTCGGCAAGAAGGCCGGCGTATCGCTGAATCCTTCGACGCCGGAGAGCGCCATCGAATATGTGCTCGACAGGCTCGACCTGGTGCTTCTGATGACGGTCAATCCAGGCTTTGGCGGCCAGGCCTTCATTTCCGCGGTCATCGAGAAGATCAGGCGAATCAAGGCACTGGTTGGCCACCGCCCGATTGACATCGAAATCGATGGCGGCGTCACGGCCGAAACCGCCCCGCTGGTCGCCGCGGCCGGCGCCAATGTGCTGGTCGCCGGGTCGGCCGTGTTCAAGGGGGGCACCGAGGCGGCCTATCGCGCCAACATTGGAACCATCCGACAGGCGGCCGACGGTGCGATCCGGAAAGCCGCGTAAACCATTCCATCGGAGGCAAGCATGGCGGCCGTCCCCCCTGTCTGCGATTTCGGCTGGCGCGCCATCGATGCCGTTTTGCCTGACGTCGACGGCAGGTCGCATTCGATCTTCAGCCAGGCCGGCCCGAACGGCCTGGTCGTGGCCTTCATCTGCAATCACTGCCCTTATGTGAAGGCGGTGATTTCACGTATCGTGCGCGATGCCAACGACCTCAAGGCCGAAGGTATCGGCTTTGTCGCGATCAACTCAAACGATGCCGATGCCTACCCGGAGGATTCCTTCGACCAAATGAAGCTATTCGCCACGACGAGCGGCTTCAGCTTCCCTTACCTGCACGACCAGCACCAAACTGTGGCGCGCGATTACGCAGCCGTGTGCACTCCCGATTTCTTCGGGTTCAACAGCGAGTTGGGACTGCAATATCGCGGTCGGCTGGACGCCTCGCGACGAGAAGCCGGAGCGCCCGGGCTGAGACGCGATCTGTTCGAGGCGATGAAGCAGGTTGCCCGAACCGGCGACGGGCCGCTGGACCAGATCGCCTCGATCGGCTGCTCGATCAAGTGGAAGGATGCCGCATGAACGTCGGCGCAGGTAGGCCGCTTCGATCGCCGAAGGCGATCCTGTTCGACCTCGACGGCACGCTGGTCGACTCGGCGCCGGACATAGCGGCCGCAGTCAACGAATTGCTGGCCAGCCGCGATCTGCCGCCGCTGCGCCTGGATCAGGTCACGGCCATGATCGGCGGCGGCGTCAGGAAATTGATCGAGCGAGCCTTCGCGGCGTCGGGAGCGCCACTGCTCGGTAACGCTCTCGATGAGGCCAACCGCGTCATGGCGCCTATCTACCGCCGGCATCTGACCGGCCTGACAAGGCTGATGCCTGGCGTCAGGGAGGCTCTCACCCACTTTCATTTGGGCGGGGTAAGCATGGGGGTGGTAACCAACAAACCGCAGTTGGCGACCCGCGAAATCCTGCTTCATTTCGGATTGACGGAATATTTCGGCGCCATCGTTGGCGGAGACGCGGTGACATTCCTGAAACCGGCGCCCGATGCCCTGCTGCTGGCGTTGGCACAGCTTGGGGTCGACGCCGGTGACGCGCTGCTGGTCGGAGACAGTGGCGCTGACCTGGGCGCCGCACGCGCCGCCGGCTTGCCCGTCATTCTGTTGCGCGGCGGCTACAGCCACATTCCGGTGGAAGAGCTTGGCGCCGACCTTGTTTGCGACAGCCTTTTCGATCTGCCTTCGGCAATGCAGAGGCTGCAAGCCGATGCGTGATTGAGGCGTCCGCCGGCCGAACGCAAATTCGAACGGCCGGCTGCGCTCTATTTCGAGAATTGCTTCAGATAGGCAATGACATTGGCGATGTCTTCGTCCTGCTTGAGGCCGACAAACGCCATCTTCGTTCCTTTGACCATGGCCTTGGGATCGTGAAGATAGGTCTTCAGTGAGGGCTCATCCCATTTGACGCCGGATTTGCCAGCCGCGACCATCGCCTGAGAATAGCTGAACCCCGGGTGTGTTCCAGCCGTTCGGCCTATGACGCCGTTCAACGACGGGCCGACCTTGTTCTTGTCCTGGTCGGCGACGTGGCAGACCTTGCATTTGGCGAAGACCTTCTCACCCGCCGCCGCATCCTGTGCCTGGGATTGGCTCGCGATGAAGGGCACAACGGACATGACTGCGAAAAATGCGATTGCGCGCATGGCATTTCCTCATTGATCGTCTGGGTGCCCTGGACGATTTGCGCATGCCGATCCTTTGATCCGTCGGCATGCGCCTTACGCGGTGGTGTGGAATATCCGCTTCTCCCGTGGAGCCGCGCCGCGTGATTCAGAAGCTAATTGGCATGTTGTGAAAGTCAATCGTACAAAGGTTTAGAGGCCTGGGTGCTCAACAGACCCGTCCATTCGTCTTTGTTGACGGTGATCCGGCGAGCGCGTAGCTTGACCTCACTCCGGTTTCTCCATTGGCACCTCGGGAAATCCGGCAAACGGTGATTTTGCCCTCGCTTCTGGTTGGGCTGAGCTCGCCGGGATGAGCGTTTGGGAACGCGCAAGAGGTGCTGAATGGACATGGTCGATCTCATATTGACGGTTTGCCTCAGCGCCAATCCGAGCAATTGCCGAGACGAACATCTCTATTTCGAGAGCCGCGGCACTCTGTTCCAATGCATGATCCTTGCCCCCAGCGAAATCGCGAAATGGTCCCAAGAACACCCGACCCTCAAGGTCATGCGCTGGAAATGCGCATTTCCAAACAAGGAACGAGCCATTTGATTTGGCAGCGCGGAACCCTGGGGAGGAGGTGTCATGATGGTTTCACGGCGCATGACGTTGCGTCTGGCGGTTCTCGGGACAGCCGCTGTTCTTGCTACCAGGCCGGGCGTTGCGGCAGCCAGGATTCGCCTCGGTGTGCTGAAGTTTGGAACCGTGAGTTGGGAACTCGATACGCTAAGGCAGCACAAATTCGATGCCGCGAACGGGATCGGTCTGGAGATCATCGACTTCGCCGGCGAGGATGCAACCAACGTCGCGATGCTGGCTGGCGCGATCGATATGATCGTCTCCGACTGGCTGTGGGTCTCGCGCCAGCGCTCCGAAGGCGGCGACCTCACATTGACCCCCTATTCGACCGCGGTGGGTGCGATCATGGTGAAGGAGGATTCGCCGATCCGGACGGTCGCCGATCTCAAGGACAAGAAGATCGGCGTCGCCGGCGGCCCGCTCGACAAGAGTTGGCTGCTGATACAAGCGCTGACCAGACGCGATCTCGGCGTCGACCTGTCGGCAACCAGCGACATCGTCTTTGGCGCGCCGCCACTGATTTCGGAAAAGGCGATACAGGGCGAACTCGATGCAGTGCTGAATTTCTGGCATTTTTGCGCGCGTCTCGAGGCCAATGGCTTCCGTCGATTGATCGGCGTGAATGACGCGGCAAAGACGCTCGGGGCTCTGGGACCCGTTTCGGCGCTCGGTTACGTCTTCCATGACCAATGGGCCAACGAGAACCCCGATGCCGTCAGGGGTTTCGTGAGGGCGTCCGCGCAAGCCAAGGACTTGCTGGCCAGATCCGATGACGAATGGCTGCGCCTGGCGCCGATCATTCGCGCGGAAGGCAAGGAACTGGAAAAACTGCGCGATCGCTACCGCCAGGGCATTCCCAGCCGGTCGATCGCCGAGGAAGCGGCCGACGCCGGCAGGCTATACCATGTGCTTGCGGCGATCGGCGGCGCGAAGCTTGTCGGCAGCGCGCCGGAAATGGCGCCCGGCACGTTCTGGCAGGACCCCGAGAAATGACCGCATTGGGAACCGACGGCGCGCGTGATGCCCCGCCGACCATGTCCGGCCGACGCAATCTGGCGACGGCACTCATGCCCGCGCTGACCGTAGCGGTCTCCCTGCTCGGGCTTTGCCTGCTGTGGAACCTTGCGGCAAGTGTCTGGCCAAGCCGTGCCTTTCCAGGACCTGGGCAGGTCTGGCAGGTGCTTCTCAGGGAGGCTGCGAGCGGCGACCTTTTTTACCATCTCGGCGTGACCCTCGGCCGGGTCGCCGCGGCATATATCGTCGCAATGATCATCGGATCCGTCATCGGCGTTTTGCTCGGCAGCCATCGTCGCGTCGACCGTTTTTTCAACCCGTGGGTGATCCTGTTCCTCAACATCCCGGCGCTGGTGGTCATCGTCCTCGGCTATATCTGGTTCGGCCTCAACGAGGTGGCGGCGATCGGCGCGGTGGCGGTGAACAAGATCCCGAATGTCGTGGTGACGATGCGCGAAGGCGCCAGGGCGCTTGATCCAAGTTACGCCGAAATGGCCACCGTCTATCGCTTCGGCCGCCTTGAACGCATCCGCCATATCCTGCTGCCGCAATTGCAGCCCTATCTTGCCGCCGCATCGCGATCCGGCATCGCCCTCATCTGGAAGATCGTCCTGGTCGTCGAGTTGCTCGGCCGCTCGAACGGTGTCGGCTTCCAGATCCATCTCTATTTCCAGCTCTTCGATGTCGCCGCCATTCTTGCCTACACGCTGGCTTTCGTGGCGGTGATGCTTGTCATTGAACTTCTCCTGGTGCAGCCCGTTGAACGACATGCAACCCGTTGGCGCCGTCGTCCCGCTTAAGGTCGACATCGCCGAAAAGACCTTCAGGTCCGCGCGAGGCGTCTCGATCACGGCGCTTCAGGACCTTTCCTTCGAGGTCCGGCAAGGCGAATTCGCCTGCTTGCTGGGACCGTCGGGCTGCGGCAAAACCACGACGCTGCGTATCCTGCTTGGCTTGGACAAAGACTTTTCCGGCTCCTTCCAGTTGCCGCAAGGAGGTTCGAACCGCATCGCCGCCGTATTCCAGGAACCGACCCTGCTGCCGTGGCGAACGGTGGAGCAGAATGTCAGGCTGGCGTTGCCGAAAAGCTTGAGAGCGAAAAATCTCGACAGGCTGTTCGACACGCTCGGCCTCGCCGGCATGCGCTCGCTCTATCCTGCCGAACTGTCGCTCGGCCTTGCGCGCAGGGCAGCACTTGCCAGGGCTTTCGCCACCGAGCCGGCGGTGCTTTTCCTGGACGAACCCTTTGTCTCGCTCGACGAACAGACCGCCGAGCGGCTTCGGCATCTGCTTTTGACCGTGTGGTCGGCACGGCCAACGACCGCCTTGATGGTGACGCACAATCTACGCGAGGCACTGATGCTGTCGGACCGCATCATCGTGCTCGCGCCGCGGCCAACCCATGTGCTCGGCGTGTTCGACGTACGGCTGCCACGGCAACATCGCAATTCGCAGGTGATGAGCGACCTTCTGCGGTCGTTCCATCATAGATTTCCGGACGTCACCTGATTGCCAGCAGGCGAAATGCATATCGGAGGCCTTCATGTCGGTTGATCTGCTAAGACGCAGGCTTGTGAGTGGCTTCGCCTGCACCGCCGCCAGCGCCGCCTTGCTGCCATGCTGCCTCGGACGAGCCGTTCTGGCCGCAGGTGGCAGTTCTCGGTTCTCGGTCAGACAAATCGCCGACGGCGTCTTCGCCTTCCAGGGCGCGGATGAGTTGATGACCGCCGCCAACGACGGTGCGATCTGCAATCTGGGCGCCGTCATCGGCACCGATGCGGTTGCCGTCATCGACAGCGGTGGCAGCCTCATCGAGGCGCACGCCTTTCTCGCCGCGATCGGAAAGCTGACAGCAAAGCCGGTTCGCTTCCTGGTCAACACCCACATGCATCCCGACCATATCTTCGGCAATGCGGCATTCCGGAAGATCGGCGCGACCATCGTCGGTCACCGTAATCTGCCGCGTGCTCTCGAGGCGCGTGGCGCGTTCTATCTGCACAACTATCGCGAACAGCTTGGCGAGGCGCTGATGGAGGGGATCGAGATCGTGTCGCCGACCATGCTGGTCGACGATCGCCTGCAACTCGACCTCGGCGGGCGCATGATCGAACTGCGGGCATGGAAGGCGGCGCACACCGACAACGACCTGACCGTGTTCGATCCCGCGACCAGAACGCTCTTTGCCGGCGATCTCGTGTTCATAGGCTCCTTGCCGACGCTCGACGGATCACTGCTTGGATGGCTCCGCCAGATGGATGCGCTCACCGCGATCGACGCCGCGCGCGTCGTTCCAGGTCATGGTCCTGTAACGGCCGACTGGCCACAGGCGCTGGCGGAGGAGCGACGCTATTTCGAGATTCTGGCGCGCGATATCCGAAAGGCGATCGCCGACGGAACGCCGCTGCGCGAAGCAGTTAAAACCGCGGGCGAAACCGAACGGGATAATTGGCACCTGTTCGACGATTACAACGAGCGCAACGCAACGGCCGCATTTGCCGAACTCGAATGGGAATAGACGATGCCGACACGCGTCAGGTACCTGTAACGCACGGCGATTTGCCAAGGTGTCGCCAAAGGCTTATCCTCAACGCAGCCTGGGCACCACCTCTCTTGCATTGGTGGAGGCATCGAAATGCAAAATCACGCTTACTCGAGCCGGCAGCTCGCTTTGCCGCTCGCATCCGTTTTCGTCGCGATCATCTTGGCCATCGGCACGCTGCTCGGCTCCTCGGGAACCGCCAGCGCACAGCAAACAACCGCGTCCTCGGATAGGATCTGGCAGGATTTGAAGGGCGACGTGTTCGGCGATCGGGCAATTCTGGTCGATACCGGGGTCGTCAGGATCGAAGCGCCGAAGCGGGCGCAGGATGCCGCCATCGTGCCCGTCGACATCTATCTCGATCCAGCCAAGGCGCCGGACGGCATCAAATCCGTTACCTTGATCATCGATGCCAACCCTGCACCGGTGGCGGCAACGTTCCAGCTCGGCAAGGATGCCGGCGTGACGCATCTGTCGACGCGCGTGCGCGTCAACGACTATTCCTATCTGCGTGCCATCGCTGAGACGCAGAGCGGCCAACTCCATATGATGCAGACCTTCGTCAAGGCATCAGGCGGATGCTCCGCCCCTGCGGTCAAGAACCAGGACGAGGCCAACGCAACGATGGGTCAGATGAAGCTGCGCCAGTTCCCGCCCAAAGAGACGATGACCAAGACTGAGGAACTGCAGTTGATGATCCGGCACCCTAATAATTCGGGCCTGCAGCGGGATCCGCTGACCCAGTATTTCATACCGGCCCATTTTGTCCAGAAACTGTCGATCTCCCAAGCCGGCCGGCCGATCCTCTCCATGGAAGGTGGAATATCGATTTCGGAAGACCCCAATTTCCGGTTCGATTTCAGCGTGCACGGCAACGGCGAAATCCAGGTGGAAGCGATCGACACGGATGGCAAGACATTCCGCAATCAGTGGCCCCTGGAGACAGCAGGTCTCTGAAGTATCCCTCTTGCGCCGTAATGCCGGCTGCTTGCCAGCTCGATCCCGAAAGTGGAGTTCGTTTCGCGAGGATCAGACAAAGGATGGTACTCCATCCGGCTTGCGGAGGGAGCAGGCTCTAAAAGCAGCGCACGTCGGCTTCCGACTGCGCGCGCTTCAATTCGGTGCGGGCTGCCTTCGCCGGTGCGCTTTCGCGAAACAACCCCGCGTTTTCCCCTGTGGTCAAAGACATGCTCTTGAAAGTCTCGGCTCTCTCATAGTGGTCGTAGGGAAGGATCGAGGCGATGACGTCGATCGAGCAGGAACAGCTTTCCAGCGCCTGACGTGTCTGGCCGTTCGTCTGCATGCAGCCGAGCACGTAATCGGCGATCGTTGCTGTCGGGTAATCTCCCGCGGCGCCCGCCGGGTTTGCGAAGGCCAGCGGCGCGGCAAGGAGCAGCGGCAAAGTCGAAAATCCAACATATCTGATCACGGGAAAACCTCCGGTTGGGCTGGGCGCGATGCGCCCAGTCGGGATCACCGTGGCAGTTGGCAACGTGCCGCAGAGTCAGTCAAGCGCCCATGGCTTCCGTATACGACCAAAGGAGGAATGCAGTGCTGGTCGACGGTGGTTCCGCATGGGGGCCCCATGCCCCGGTCCACGCTCCAACTCCAACGATCATCTCATGCTTGGCTCACTATCGTTTCCCAACGGGGCACGTACATGGCCATGCCGAGACATCGAAGTGAATACCTCCAAATAAAATCCACACTTAGGTGAAATGTAAAACTCAAAAAATAATCAAATTTTATCCGGCCCACCGTTATTTCTCAATCAGAAATACTTCATCTAACAAATACTACCCTACTTATTTCCTTATATTGCGCCGCATCATTTACGATATTGCGGTGCAAAAAAACACCCAGGCTTTTTTGCTTGCCTAGCGTTTTGCGATGACATAGCCTCACTCTGTTTCCGGCTTCAAGGGCGTCACCGTCATTAGGGAGCGGCGACAGTCTTTCGTAGGCCAAGGTGAGGTGGGCAGTAACGGTGCCCTCTGCACATCTGGCTTAGGTCGTGACACGCTGCCGGAAATATTTCCCCCCCGTGAATCGCTTGGGCAAGCCCTTGTGGGCTCAGCAAATGATTCATCACTATGAACCTCGGGAGGAATTCGGATGCGTGTATTTACGAAAGCTACCTATATTCTAACCACTGCGGCGTTTCTGTCGCTCGGCGCGGCCTTTACGGCGTCGGCTAACGAGGACCTTGCAAAGCTGGCTTCGGATTCGAAGAACTGGGCAATGCAGACGGGTGACTACGCCAACACCCGCTATTCCAAACTCAACCAGATTACTGCGGACAATGTGAAGAACCTGCAGGTCAAGTGGACCTTTTCCACCGGCGTGCTACGAGGCCACGAGGGTGGACCGCTTATCATCGGCGATGTGATGTATGTTCACACGCCTTTCCCGAACAATGTCTTTGCGCTCGATCTCAAGAATGACGGGAAGATCCTCTGGAAATACGAACCCAAGCAGGATCCCAACGTCATTCCGATCATGTGTTGCGATACGGTCAATCGCGGCGTTGCCTATGGTGACGGCAAGATCATTCTCAATCAGGCCGACACCACCGTCGTCGCCCTCGACGCGAAGACCGGCAAGGTCGTCTGGTCGGTCAAGAACGGCGACCAGACCGATGGCGGCAAGGGCGAATCCGGCACGGCTGCTCCCGTCGTCGTCAAGGACAAGGTGCTCATCGGCGTATCCGGCGCCGAATTCGGCGTTCGCGGCTGGCTGGCCGCCTACAATCTGAAAGATGGCAAACTCGCCTGGAAAGCCTATTCGGAAGGTCCGGACGCAGACACCCTGATTGATCCCGAGAAGACCACGCATCTCGGCAAGCCGGTGGGCAAGGACTCCGGCACGAACACCTGGGAAGGCGAGCAGTGGAAGACCGGCGGCGGCACGACATGGGGATGGTATTCCTATGATCCCAAGCTGAACCTGGTCTACTATGGCACCGGCAATCCCTCGACGTGGAACCCGGTACAACGCCCCGGCGACAATCGCTGGTCGATGACGATCATGGCCCGCGATGCGGATACGGGTGTTGCCAAATGGCTCTACCAGATGACCCCGCATGACGAATGGGACTATGACGGCATCAACGAGATGATCCTCGTCGATGGCATGGAGGTCAACGGCGCCAAGCACGACGTGCTGGTGCATTTCGATCGCAATGGTTTCGCCTACACCATGGATCGCGCCACCGGCGACCTTCTCGTCGCCAAGAAATACGATCCGGCCGTGAACTGGGCGACGGAAGTCGTCATGGACCCCAAGAGCGAACAATATGGTCGCCCGCAGGTCGTGGCGAAATATTCGACCCAGCAGAACGGCGAAGACACCAACTCGACGGGCATCTGCCCGGCGGCGCTTGGAACGAAGGACCAGCAGCCGGCGGCCTATTCGCCGAAGACCGGGCTGTTCTATGTCCCGACCAACCATGTCTGCATGGACTATGAGCCTTACAAGGTGAGCTACACCGCCGGTCAGCCTTATGTTGGCGCCACCGTGTCGATGTATCCCGCACCTGGCGGCGACGGCAACATGGGCAACTTCATTGCCTGGGATGCGGCCAAGGGCGAGATCGTCTGGTCGAAGCCCGAGCAGTTCTCGGTGTGGTCGGGTGCGTTGGCGACAGATGGCGACGTCGTCTTCTACGGTACACTCGAAGGCTACATCAAGGCGGTCGATAAGGACGGCAAGGAACTCTACAAGTTCAAGACCCCGTCCGGCATCATCGGCAACATCACGACCTACGAGCAGGGCGGCAAGCAGTACATCGCCGTTCTGTCCGGCGTCGGTGGCTGGGCAGGTATCGGCCTGGCAGGCGGTCTGCTTTCGCCTGATAACGCCGCTGCCTGGCATGGCGCCGTCGATCAGGGCCGTGCCCAAGGCGACGAGGCCGCGGTCGTTGGCACCGCTGGTCTTGGTGCCGTCGGCGGTTACGCTGCACTTGCCGACTACACGACGCTGGGCGGTCAGCTCACCGTCTTCGGTCTCCCGGATTGATGCGCTGGGAACCTTGAGAACGCCTCAGGTCTTGTGAGACCAAAGGCTTGAAGAACGAGAGCCCGGATCATCCGGAAGCCATGGCCGGGCTCTCGATTCGGTCACGCACCCAAAACACCGATCAATGCCGGTCGCGCCAGCAAAACCGTGTCCATTGGCAAATGAAGGAAGTTTGAATGTCCGTTCGCATTGTAATTTCGGCTTTGGTCCTGGCTCTGCTGCCTCTGGCAAGCTCAGGCGTCGCCCAGGCCGACGACAGCATGGAAAAAGCCAAGGCGGTGAAGGAAGAAGGCGGCAAGTATTTGGATGCGGATGGAAATCCGACCTACAAGATCGAAAACGGAACCGTCGATTGGTACACGTTCAGCGGCTACCGCCGGTATCACTCCGATTGCCATGTCTGCCATGGGCAGGACGCAACAGGTTCGAGCTATGCGCCGGCTTTGGTCAACAGCTTGAAAAACATGGATTACGGCACGTTCCTCTCGATCGTCGCCGAGGGCCGCAAGAATGTCGGCGGCGGCAAGGAAAACGTCATGCCTGCCTTTGGCGACAACAAGAATGTCTATTGCTACATGGACGACCTCTACATCTACCTGCGCGCGCGCGCAGATGGCGCGGCGCCCCGCGGACGGCCGCCCAAGCACGAAGACAAGGCCCAGGCGGCGAAGGATGCCGAAGCATCCTGCATGGGTGGATGACATGATTGGCCGCGATGCATTGAAGCTGCGCGTCGTTCTGCCGATCCTCGGAACACTCGCCTTGCTGCCGTCGAACGCGCATGCGCAAAGCGCCGGCCTTGGCGCGGCGGGAGAACTGGTCGATCCCGACATTCTGCGCGTCTGCGCCGATCCCTCGAATATGCCCTTCACCGACAAGAGCGGCGAAGGATTCGAAAACAAGCTGGCCGAACTGGTTGCCGCGAAAACCGGGCGCAAGTCCGTCTCCTACACCTGGTTTCCCACGATCACCGGCTTCGTGCGCAATACGTTGGGGGCCAACCGATGCGACATCATCATGGGCTATGCCCAGGGCGATGAGCTGGTGCAGAACACCAACGCCTACTATCGCTCCGCTTATGTGCTGGTGCATCCGAAAAGCAAAGTTATGGAAGGCGTGGAAACGATCGAGGATCCCAGACTCACGGGCAAGACGATCGGCGTCGTTGAAAGCACGCCGCCAACCGCCAACATGGCCGCCAACAAGCTTCTGCGGACCGCCAAGATCTATCCGCTTGCGGTGGATACGCGCGTCACCCCATCCATGGGAGAGGTCATGATCAAGGACATGCTGGCACACAAGATCGATGCGGCGGTGCTCTGGGGTCCGATGGCAGGTTACTATGCAAGGGAACTCGGAGCTGATGTGACGATCGTTCCACTGGTGAAGGAAAAAACCGGCTCGCGCATGTCTTACCGCATCACCATGGGCGTACGTCCGTCCGACCAGGAATGGAAGCGGACGCTCAACCGGGTGATCAGGGAAAACCAGGCGGAGATCACCAGGATCCTGCTGAGCTACAACGTGCCGCTGATCGACGAACACGACAACCTGATTACCCAATGAATGGAAGGGAGACTATTTTCTTGCTGGTCGCCGCGAGCCTTCTGGGTCTGACCGAGCCGACATGGGCTGGCGATGTCGCCGAACCCAGCGGTTACCGAATGGACGACTATCGGGCGCCGGTGCCGCGGACGCTGCAAGGCGCGAGGGTGGTGACGACGGTGGAAGCGGAAGCGCTGTGGCGAGCGAAAAAGGCGATCTTCTTCGACGTGATGCCGGACACGCCCAAGCCGGCCAATCTGCCGGCAGGGACGATATGGAGGGACAAGGTCAGAAAGGACATTCCAGGCAGCATATGGCTGGCCAATGTGGGATACGGCGCTATTTCGCAGGAGACCGCCAGCTATTTTCGCCAAGGCCTCGAGGCCAAGGCCGGGACGGACAAGTCGCGCGCGATTCTGTTCTACTGCATGACGAATTGCTGGATGTCGTGGAATGCGGCGAAACGGGCCGTCGAGTGGGGCTACAGTTCGGTAATCTGGTATCCGCTCGGCGCTGATGGGTGGGAAGATGCAAACCTTCCACTGGAGGAGAAAAAACCCTACACAACGAACAATTGAAGTAAGGACTGCAATTATTCTCGATAGTTTGTTTTCAACTTTTCAAAACCTATTGTTTCATTTGTCCATTTTGAGACTTGATGGACGAGCCATTGCGTCGGTGCCCTGCAATGGTTGACTAACGACAGGATCGGTCCCTTCGGGCTGGTATAAGAGGAGAAATGTCATGAAGAAGAACTGGAAAAAACCGACCATGTGTCAGGTTGCCGCTGGCTTCGAAATTTCACGGTATCTGCCTGCTGAAATTACTCCCAAGAAGTAGGCCGCAGAGGTGCGCGTCCCTGGCGACAGGGGCGCGCATCCCCTCGCCGCATGGGATTTTCGTGAAAGATTTTGACGCACGCAAAGCGTGCGAAGCGTTTTTTGTGACTGCAAATTGCCTGCAGGTCAGAGAAGCCGCCGCGCGGGCATTTTCATGCATTTGAAGATCATCGGATCGGCGGCGGGCGGCGGCTTTCCGCAATGGAACTGCAACTACCGTCTGAGTCGTGCGGCTCGCACCGGCATGGCCGGCGTACATTCACGAACCCAGTCAAGTGTCGCCGCCTCTGCGGACGGGTTCGGCTGGGTTCTTTTCAATGCCTCGCCCGACATTCGCCAACAAATCGCTGCAACACCTGAACTGCAGCCTGCGGGCGATGCGCCGCTGCGCTCGACGCCTATTCGCGCGGTGGTGCTGACCAATGCCGATGTCGATCATATCGCCGGACTGCTCAGCCTGCGCGAACGGCAGCCTTTCGCCATCTATGCAACGGCGCAGGTTCTGGCGACGCTGGAGGCGAATTCGATTTTCAACGTTCTCGATCCAGCGCTTGTGCCGCGGCGCATCCTGCCGCCGGCGAAAGAATTGGCCATCTGCGACGCAGAAGGCCGCGATACCGGCGTAATGATCGAGCCCTTTCCCGTGCCCGGGAAGATAGCACTCTATCTGGAGGATAGAGACCGTCCGGATGCCAATTTCAGCTCCGACGCAGGTGACACGATCGGAGTCCGAATTGCCGGCATCGGCAGCCGCGGCTCCGTCTTCTATATCCCAGGCTGCGCGCGCATCGATGCGCGCTTACGCGCGCGTCTCACCGATGCCGCCTGTCTTTTGTTCGACGGCACGGTGTATACCGACGACGAGATGATCGTCGCCGGCGTCGGTCAGAAAACCGGCGCGCGCATGGGGCATCTGGCGATCTCGGGAGAACTGGGTTCGATCGCAGGCTTGGCCGATGTGAAGGTTAGCCGCCGTGTCTTCGTCCACATCAACAACACCAACCCCATCCTTGACGAGAATTCCGCCGAGCACGCGGCGGTCAAGGCGGCAGGCTGGGAAATCGCAAACGACGGTATGGAGATGGAATTTTGAGCGACTTCCGCGATGCAGCCAAAGGCGGACTCTCCACGAGCGCTCTCGAAGCCGTATTGAGGCAGGTTGGCGCCGAGCGCTATCACAATCGCCATCCCTTTCACCACAGGATGACCAGCGGCGCGTTGTCAAAGGCCGAGATGAAGGCCTGGGCGCTGAACCGCTATTGCTATCAGGCGGTCATCCCGCGCAAGGATGCCATGATCCTCGTGCATGCCGAGGATCCGGCGTTTCGCGCCGCTTGGCGCAAGCGGATCGAGGATCATGACGGCGAGGACGGCTGGAGCGGCGGCATCGCGCGCTGGCTGCATCTGGCAACTTCGCTCGGCCTGGACGCCGAGGCCGTGAAGAGCGAAAGGCTGGCGCTGCCGGCGACGCGCTTCGCGGTGGGCGCTTACCTTTCCTTTTGTACAAACCGGACGCTGTTCGAGGCGGTCGCGTCGTCGCTGACCGAGATGTTCTCGCCACTCATCATCGGTGAGCGGGTGCCGGCAATGCTGGCCAAATACGACTACATCACCGAGGATACGCTGGCCTATTTCAGGCAAAGGCCCGAACAAGCCTCGCGTGACGCCGGCTTCGCCCTCGCCTACGTGCTCAGCCATGCCGATACGGCGGAGCGCCAGCAGCAGGCAATCGATGCACTGGTGTTCAAATGCGATATACTCTGGGCCATGCTTGATGCGCTTCAACACGCTTATGGCGAGCAGGGCAGCATACCGCCTGGCGCCTTCCAGCCCGAGGCAGCCCAATGATGGCGCTGCGCGAAAGAGCCGTGGTGTCGTTGCGATCGGTGCCTTCGCTGCCGAAGCACGCGCGCATACAGTACGATTCCGTGCGGCAGGCATTCGCCGTACTGTCACCGGAAAAGATATTCTGGCCGAACGATATCAGTCTCGACATATTGCGCCGCTGCGATGGACGGTCCACGGTCGGCGACATCATTGCCGGCCTTGCCGCGGATTACGAGGCCGAGCAGGAGGCCGTGGCGACTGACGTCATCGCCTTCCTGCAGGAATGGTCGGATAAGCTGCTGGTGAGGCTATGAGCACGCCCCTCCTCCCGCCAATCGGCATGCTGGCGGAACTGACGCATCGCTGCCCGCTGCAATGTCCTTATTGCTCCAATCCGCTCGAACTGCTGAAGGCCAATCGCGAACTCGACACAGAGACCTGGCTCGCTCTGTTCTCGGAGGCCGCCGATCTCGGAGTGCTCCAGGTGCATCTGTCCGGCGGCGAGCCGACACTGCGCCGCGACCTCGAGCAATTGATCGCCGGGCTTGCGGGGCGCGGCGTCTACACCAATCTGATTACCGCGGGCGTTGGCATCGTCGAGGGCCGTATCGAGGCATTTGCCGAAGCCGGTCTCGACCATCTGCAACTGAGCTTTCAAGGCGCGCGGCCGGCGACCACCGATCGCATCGGCAACCACAAGGGCGCCCACGAAAAGAAGCTGGAGACGGCACGCCGCGCGCGCGCTGCCGGTCTGCCTCTTACCATCAACGCACCGATCCATCGCCATAACATCGAGGAAGTGCCGGAATTCATCGATCTCGCCCTTTCGCTGGGCGCGGAGAGGCTTGAGATCGCCAATGTGCAGTATGCCGGCTGGGCGTTGACCAATCGCGATCAACTGATGCCCGAGCGTGAAGCGGTCGACAGGCAGGCGGAGATCGTCGCGGAGGCACAGGAGCGGTTGGCCGGCATCATCAACATCGATTTTGTGACGCCGGACTATTTTGCGATCTATCCCAAGCCGTGCATGGGCGGCTGGGCGCGTGACGCCTTCATGGTGACGCCTGACGGCACCGTACTGCCCTGTCATGCCGCACAGACGATCCCGTCTCTCAGCTTCGAGCGTTTCGAACCACGCAGGCTGTCCTCGATCTGGGCCGATTCACCGGGGTTCAATGCCTTTCGCGGCACGGACTGGATGCAGGAACCCTGTCGCGGCTGTGAGCGGCGCGAGATCGACTGGGGCGGCTGCCGCTGCCAGGCGATGGCGATCGCCGGCGATGCCGCTGCAACGGACCCGGCTTGCGCGAAATCGCCGATCCATGCTCGCATGGCAATGCTGGTCGACGAAGCCAAGCGCATTGCCACAGCCCCTTCGAGAGAAGAACCATTCGTCTACCGGCGGATCGGCGCCATGACCGAATCCGCCTGACCAGTGTCATACCAGCCCGAGCAGAAAGGCGGCGCCGCCGAGAAAGCCTGCCGAGCAGATCCATAGCAGCCCAAGCCCCCGGACCCGGCATTCGAGCACCGCTGAGCCGGGGTTGACGGGGTCATAGTGAACGTCGACCTTGCTACCTTCGACATATTGCCGTGCCTGGCCGCCGACGAGGCCGGGCAGCGAGGCGGTCACGGTGGCGCCGAAGGTCACACGATCGGCGCTGTAGCGCTGGCCGGCGACGCCATAGGAGTAGACGATGCGGGATTTGGAGACGGTGCGCCAGCGGCCATAGCCTGAATGGTTTCGGAGCGCCTGCAGACCTGAAGTGTCGATGCGGCCAGCGACGATCGGCCATTTTGCCGCCTGCTCGGCTAACGCTTTCTGGGCGAAACCCATGCTCAGGATGAACAAGCCCATAAAAAGCAGCAACGCCGCGGCACCGAGATTCTGCGGCTTGGGCAAATGCGGCCCAATCGCTTCCAGAACACCGCCGACGGAAAACACCAGCACAACCGCCCCGATCACCAATCCTGCCGAAAGTTGGACCATGAACTTGAAGGCGCCGTCCGGCAGTGTGCGCTCGATCACCGCTTTGCTCGGATCGGCCGGATTGTAGAAGACAGTCACCTCCGCGCCGCGGGGAAACTGGGCAAGGGTTTCAGCGACTTCGAAATTCCCCAAATTCTCCTTCACGCTGTAGCGCGAGCTTTGAAATTTCTTGCCGCCGACCTTGTATTCGAAGGTGATCGCCGGAAAATTGCGCATTTCGGTGGTATCGCTGCTGTCCGAGCCAACGCCCGAGTTTCTCACTTCACGTGCCTCGACGCGCGAGGAAATGATCTTTCCCGGGGCCGGCAACCAGCGGCTGAGCGCTTTCACCTCTCGCCATTTCATGAAGGTGATGAACGACAGCGCGCCCGCGACCACGCAGGCAAAGCCGACAAGCATGATCTTGAGTTCCAACTCGTCTCCCCCAGGAGTGCAGGAACTTCACATAGACAGCAAGGCTGCGGCAATGTCTTGCTTATTCGCGAAATCTGAAAAGGCTGAGCAGCGCAAACAGCGACAGCGTTCGGCGGGTCATGCAGGCTTGACGGCCAGGAACGTGTTCCATTCTTCGCTATTGCGGCCGACGTTGAAATCCTCCCTGATGAGGACGAGCCCGGCGCCTTCGAGACGGGCCGCGAAGTCGTCCCTGCGCCAGTAGACCATGTGATATTCGCCTGATGTCTCGCCGTCGCCATTGCGCATCGAGACGAGGAAGGCGCCGCCCGGCCGCAGCGACCCGGCTATCTTGGCAAGTACCTGGTCGGTCTCGTCGCGAGGCACATGGATGAGGACGCAGAGGGCCAGGACTGCGTCGTAGGGGCCGCCGAGATCATCGGTGATGAGATCGAGCAACTCGCCATGCTTGCCACGCGCGGCCTGCAGTTCCAGAAACCGCTTGGTTGCGTCGGTGCGCCGGACTTTGACACCCAAAGTCTCCAGAAAATCCGCGTCATATCCGGCTCCGGACCCGACTTCCAAAATCCGGCCGCCTGTGCCAGCGATTGCCACCAGGCGCTTCAGCGATGCCTGCTCCCTCTCGTTGGGAACATGGCGCACGGTGGCATCATATTGTTCGGCATAATCCTCGTAGGCGCTGATCGTTTGACGGCTCTGCGCCAGAGCCTCCGATGACACACCCATCTTTTCCTCCCATGCGTCCATGTCGGTCAAAGAGCCGGACACTTTCCTCAGCGAATGCTGCCGGCGGAAGCGTGTCCATCGAGCAGTCCGATATCGCGCTTGCCCAGACCGCGGGCATCAGGCAGAGCGAAGCGCGCCGGGACTGACGACTGTCTCAGTTGGCGTCGGCTACCGTCTGCCGGCCGCCGGCCCAGGCGCGCCATTGCCGTTCGTCGCCATGGAAGACATTGAGGTCTATACGGCCGGTGACGCCGTGCGACAGGCCGGAGCCGGAATACTGCCAGAAGAGCCATTTGCGGCCGGGATAGACCTTTGACGGATGCTGGGCCACGGCACGCAGCCAGAACGGATAGTCGAGGAATTCGCCCCTGAGATTGTCGCGGTAGAAATCGGGCGCGGTGTAGATGATGGGACGCTGGCCGTAATGGCGCTCCAGCTTGTCCATGAACACCTGCATCTTTTCCAGCACCTTTTCGCGCGACGGCCGGCGCTTGCAGCTGGACTCGCCGTTCCACTCGACGTCTATCACCGGCGGCAGTGCGCCTTCGACCCTGGGCACGTTGCGGATGAACCAGTCCGCCTGCTCGCCGGCCGTGCGGCACCAGTAGAAGAAATGATAGGCGCCGCGCTTCAAGCCGGCGGCGTCGGCGTTGCGCCAGTTTTTCATGAACATCGGATCGAGGTGGTCGCCACCGTCGGTCGCCTTGATGTAGGCGAAGTTGGCGCCCTGGGCGCGCAGCTTGTCCCAATTCACGTTGCCTTGCCAACGCGAGACGTCGACGCCGTGCACTGCAAGGCGGCGAGGCGAAGCCTTGCCGAAATTGATAGGCTTGGCATCACGAAAACCGTAACGGGTGAGCGGCCCGGCAAGCATGGCCGGTGCCGCGCGGGTCAACAGCTTGGGCGGCGACACCAAGGCTGCCGGCTCGACCGGCAACCCGCCGACATCAGGCACTTGGGGATCAGGCACATCAGGTGCGGCAAACACCCCCGTCTCTTCCTCCTCCGCCAAACCAAACGGGCGCCTCGGACCGTTGTCAGACATGGGGGCCAATTCGGCCCTTGCCGCCCTGTTGCCCCTTGCCGCCGGAGCAGCGGCGATCGGTGCCGGCGGCCGAATCACGGAACTGGTGGTCTCGTTGGACGGTTTCTGCAAATCCAGCGCGTCGACGCCGGCCGTTGAAGAGCAGCCGGCAAGGCATAGCGATGCGATCAAAAAACTGACGACGCCCGGAATCCGCATCTGGACCTGTACTCAAAACACAACAGACCGAGGGCAAAACGACAGCCGACGGACAAACCGGATCAGTTATGAATGAGAAATTACCAATAAAGTTTGAATCAATTTTTTTCGCCCATACCGCGTGTGGGTAAGCGCGGTGGAAAACCGGCTAGGATTTCCTGAAAACGCCGATCATCGGCCCGAGATTCCAGTAGTCGTCTTTGCGGCCGATGGCAGGCGCAAACAAGCTTGATATCGTGCCGTCGAGGAACAGCGCGTTGTCGCAGCCAAGCGCGTCGCGGAAAAGCCGGGCGAAGGCATGGAAGGTCACTGTGCCGTTCGAAATCGCAAAGACCGCGACGCCGTCCTTTCGCACCCCGACACCGTCGCGGGTTTTCCGCGAAGTGCCGTCGGCCTGGAATTTCGGATGCAGCTTGCCGTCGATCACCAGCATCGGCCCCGATTGCGTCGCATAGTCGACGGTCGGGCGCCTTTTCACGAAATCCCTGGTGGCACGGACCGCGGCCTTGCCGTCGCGAATGTAGAAAATGCCGTTCGGCTGCAGGGAAAAATTGCCGCTTCCAGATCCCGTTTTCACCGAGGCCATCTCCTGGCCACGCTCGACATAGAGGCCGACCGGAGCGAGGTTCGGGTGATACATGCCGGCATTGATGCCGAACAGCATGGTGCGACCTGCTGCCTGTTGCGCGGCATGCAGATTGTGCAGCGACTGAAACGGCTTGCCCGCCGCATCCTTCCAGAACAGCTCGAGCTGATATCGTTTCGGATCGACCTCGCAAACGAGATAGCTGGTCGCCTCGAAGGTGAAGTCCCGGCATGGCGGCAGTGAGGCGACCCACTGGCCAAATCCCATGCCTAATGCCGCCACTGACGGCAGTGCGCCCTTGGCCAATGCCAGCAGCAACGGCAATGATTGTAAGAGGGTCAGGAAATCCATGCGCTTACCGGAATCGAAGTTCGAGGTCCGATACGGATATAACCCGTTTCAAGCGATACTGTGAAAGGCGCTGGACTTAGGCAAGCCATCCCATGGCGACGCTCAACAACAAGACGATGCCGAGCAGGCCGCGATAGATGACGAACGGCCAGGCCGAGAAACGCTCCAGCACGTGCATCAGCCCCCATATGGCGAAGAAGGCGGAGATCGAGGCGACGACCAGCCCGACGGCAAGGACCGACCACCCATGGGCGTCGAGATGGACCTTGTGCAGTTCCCAGAGTTCCTTAAGGCCGGCGAGTGCAATCGCCGGCAACCCGAGCAGGAACGAGAAGCGCGCCGCCTCGGCCCGCTTGAAGCCGAGCCCCAGTGCCGCCGTCAGGGTCGAGCCCGAGCGCGAGACGCCGGGGACAAGCGCGCCGATCTGGGCAACACCGACGAGCAGCGCATCGGTCAGCGACGCACCGCCCATGCTGCGCCGGTGACGGGCAAAGATCTCGGCCAGCGCCAGCAAGATCGCCATTGCGATGCAGGCCCAGCCGATCACCGTTAGGCTGCGTAGCGGCGAATTGCAGGCGTTGAGCACGCCCGACAGCGCCACGCCGGCGATGACGATCGGGATCGTCGCCAGCACGATCCAGAGCGCCAGCTTGAAATGCCGGTCGGCGAAATCGCGTCGCGCCAGAGCGTCGAACGAACCAAACAGGATATTCCTGACATCACTCCAGAAATAGCTGACCACCGCGGCAAGAGCCGCGAGTTGCATGGCGGCGGAGAAGGCGGAGCCAGGATCCTGCCAGCCGAGCACGGCCGGCACGATGCGCATATGGGCGGTCGAGGAAATCGGCAACAGTTCGGTGATGCCTTGCACCACGCCGAGGAACGCCACCTTGGCGAACCCCAGCCCGACGAAGCCCGTGTCCAGGCCTTGTGTGCAGATGTCGGCCAAAATCGAATTCCGTGCATGAGAGATCAGAGTTGCGTGGACCGACCACCGGTCAATCCCCGACAAGCCTTATCGTCATGGGCCGGATAATCAATTTACGGATTTGTAAGCTGGCGTGCCGAAGTGCACGCCGTTCGAAACCGGCCCACCTTGGAGCCGGCTTGAGATACACAGGGAAAATCGCAAAGCGACTACGGGCAGAGCCAGAGTTTCTGGCATGTCCTGGCGATCACATGCGCCGGCGGCACTTCGGGCTCATCGGTCGAAGGCCGGCGAGCCCGTTCGAGCAGCATGCGCACCTGTTCGGGGCGCACACGATCGCGCTCCATCACAAGCAGGACCATCGGATCGCTCAAAAGCTCGTCCAGGGTGCTGATGCTGTCGTTCATCCGTCGTCTCCTCGAATGCCGTACCCGCGACCCATAAATAGGGAGACAATGATGGCCTGCCAATGACGCTTTGCCGGCTACCTCGTGTCGATTTAAATTTTGGCCATGGTTGCGTTCTTCCTTCTCGCTGGCGTAGCGCGTCGATCCACCTTCTTCCACAACAAAGGGAAAGGGGAAAATTAGCCTGGCGGAGGGGCGCCTTCGTATTTCGGCAGGCTGTCATCGAGCACCACCCAGGGCTGCTTCGAGGCGGTGAAAATATGCATTTGCGGCTTGAAAACCGTGGGATCGTCGAGCGAACCGGTGGTGATGCCGATGATATCAGCGGAATCACGCCGGGAAAACATCGTCGTGCCGCAGCTCGGGCAAAAGCCGCGCTTGAGATCCGGCGAAGAGTTTATGGTCGCCAGCGGCCCGTCGATCGTCACGTCGTCGATGCGAAACAGGACGCGTGCGTTGAAGGCGGCGCCGATCGCCTTCTGGCAAACCCGGCAGTGGCAGACGCGTTCGTTGATGGGGGCCGCGTCCGCGCGGTAGCGCACCGCCTTGCACAGGCATCCGCCGTCATATCTTGCCATTGTCCGGATCGATCCACTGGTGGGGGAGAATAGGCGCGCAAGGTATCGGCGCGGCCGATTGGGTCAATTGAAAAGCTTTGATGCAACGTCATCGCTTATGCTGATGCGAGTGGGGCTGAAGTCATGACGCCGAAAGCCGTCATGGCGGCCGCATGACGATCCGCCGGCTGCCAGCCAACAACCGGCGGCCTTGGCGTTCACTCCGTTTCGCCGACGACCTCGTCCCAGGTTTTGACCTTGGTCTGGCCGTTGAGGAACGGCAGCGCGGCGGCCGTGAGTTCGGGGGCGAAGAAAGTGTCGTAGTGGGTGCGGTTGGGCAGGATCGCCAGGCGGTTCTGCGACAGGTTCTCGCGCATCCAGCCGGCGTCCTTCAGCCCGCCGCCGAGCATCTGATAAAACTTGATCTCGTGCTCGGGCTTGTACATATCGCTGTCGCCATAGACCAGCATGACAGGTATCTTCAGCTTGGCGACGTCGGCCGAGTAATCGCGGTTCTGACGCATGAAGCCGCCCAGCGCATCGAGGAGCTTCGGGAACTCCTCCGGATGCGGCGCCACCGCGACGTAGGATTTGTACATCGGCGTGTCCTTCATGAACTCAGCCGCAGCCGCGCTCACCTGTGCCTGCTGGGGACGCATCTCGTCATAGAAGCCGTCCGTGGCGTAGCCGGTCGATACCAGGACGAGGCGGCGCACCGCTTCGGGATGCTGGCCGGCCATGCGGAAGGCGACGCCGCCGCCCAGCGAATAGCCCATGACATCGACCTGGTCGTAACCGAGCGCCTTGACGATGGCGGCCATGTCGTCGCCCATCGCTTCCACGGTGAATGGTCGGTCACCCAGCGCGGTGCGACCGTGACCCTGCAGGTCGACGCCGATGACGGTGCGGTTTTCGGCAAGTTTCGGCAGGATCGGCGCGAACATATCCGTGGTGCCGAGACCGCCATGCAGCAGAAGCAGCGGCTCGCCCTTGCCATAGATGGCATAATAATAATTCAGGCCGTCGATCGGCAGCAGGCCAGACTTTTCCGGCTTCGGCAGTGCGTTCGTCTCAGTCGTCATGGCGGGTTTTGTCTCCTCCGCATTGGTGGTGCCCGGGCAGGCAAGCAGTGCTGCGGCCGAAGCAAAAATGGCGAAAAACAGGGTTTTGGACATATCGATCTCCTCTCGTCCTGCCGGTATCAGAGCGTCATGCGGATCAAAGCGTTTTGGCGAGTTCTTCGAGCTGGTCGGCGCACTGTCCCCAACCCTCGTGGAAACCCATCTTCTCATGCTGTTCGCGGTCGGCGACGCTCCAGTGCCTGACCCGAGCGATGTAGCGCGTCTTGCCGTTGCCCTCGTCCTCGAAGGTCAGCACGACGGTCATGAACGGCTTTTCCGAAGGCTGCCAAGCCTCTGTGTAGGCGTCGGTGAAGACGATCTTCCTGCCGGGAACGACTTCGAGGAAGATTCCCGGGTTGGGGAATTCGTTACCGTCCGGGCTAGCCATGACGACAAGGCTCGAGCCGCCGGTGCGCACATCCATCTCGGCGCGCGGCGTCGTCCACGGCTTTGGCGAGAACCAGCGCGTGATCAGTTTCGGATCGGTCCAGCAGCGATAGACGTTCTCACGCGGCGCATCGATGATGCGGGCAAGAACCACTTCACGGTCGTTGGTGGGGGCGGTGTCGAGCTTGGTGGTCATAAGGGCGTCCTGCGTTCGATCTGGCTTCCGTCCCAAGGACGAGCCGATGAACCGCAAACCGACATCGTCCACGAAAATTTTGCGATGACGTCCCTGCTCCGCGTCGGTCCGTGGGGAACGAAGGAAGTGTCAGTGGCGCTTGGCTTGCACCAGATAAGCCTCGATTTCGGTCTCGCCGAGCCACTTTGCCGCTTCCAGCCGGTGCAGGCCTTCGACGAGGATGTGGCGTTTGCCGTCATGGCGGACCTGGATCGGCGTCTTCATGCCGTTTTCCAGAATGTCCTCGGCCAGATGGCGGACGGTCTCGGGATGCAGCGTCTTCTTGCGCGCTGTCGGCACGTAGATCTCGTCGACTTTGACCTTTTGCACTCTGAGCATTCCGACCCCCGTGGCGGAAACGCCGCCTGCCCTGAGATAGTCCGTTTGATGGAGGCGGCCAAGGGTGCGGCTAACGAATGCTGGTCCGATCGTTTCCATTTGACGCAACGACAGCAGATCGCCGAAATGGCGGCCTTCGACCTTTCAGGTGTTCATGACCCATCTGCCGACCGAATTCCCCGATTTCGGACTGACGCCGGAGCAGCGCCGCCACGCGGTGCGTGGCCATTACTACGAATGGCCGGGGATGGATGGCGAGCGCGGCGAGATCTGGTGCTACAGCGACCGCTTTTCCTATCGCGCCGGCGAAACGGTGGCGTTGCATGTCAGTTCGACAGCTCCGAACTTCGGCATGACAATCACCCGGGATGGCGGCAGCGAGACCAAAGCGTTCGAAAAATCGGGCATCGCGGCACGCCGGCAGGACACACCTGACCAGTGTTCGGTTGAAGGCTGCGGCTGGGACGTATCCTTCGAATTTCGCGTCGGGGCGGACTGGCCGTCCGGCGCCTATCGGGTCACGCTGACCGCCGACGGCCGCGACGGCAAACCGATCCAATCCCATCATCTTTTCATCGTCAGCCCGCAGCCGGGCCGTAAACCCGGCCGTGTGCTGCAGGTGGCTGCGACAGGCACATGGCTGGCCTACAACACCTGGGGCGGCTCCAACCACTACCAGGGCATCACCGGGCCGGATCGCAACCAGTATTCGCCCATCGTGTCGACGCAACGCCCCTGGTGCCGCGGCTTCGTCGTGCTGCCGAAAGACGCGCCGCGCGTGCCGCTGGAAGTCGCCGTGCCACCCAAGACGATTCCCCGCTATCCGCATATGGAATGGGCGCTCGCCACAGGCCATTCGAAGAAATACGCCTCTTCGGGCTGGGCCAGCTATGACAGCCATTTCTTCCGCTTCGCCGAACAGGCCGGCTATGGCGTCGATCTCATCAGCCAGCACGATCTGCATTTTTCGTCCGAAATTCTCGACGGCTACGACTGTGCCGTCTTCGTCGGCCATGACGAATACTGGACCTGGGAAATGCGCGATGCCGTCGACGCCTATGTCGAGCGCGGCGGCCATGCGGCGCGCTTTGCCGGCAATTTCATGTGGCAGACGCGGCTGGAAGACGAGGCCCGCCGGCAGGTCTGCTACAAATATCGCGCGCGTGCCGAAGACCCCGCCTATCTCCCAGGCGGCGACATCACCCGCGCCACCAACTCCTGGGAAGCGCCGGAAATCGGCCGGCCGGGTTCGGCGACCTTCGGGCTCAACGCCACGCGCGGGGTTTATACCGGTTGGGGCGGTTGCGCGCCGCGCGGCGTGCGTGGCTTTCCGGTCTACCGGCCGGAGCACTGGGCCTTTGCTGGCACCGGCATCTATTATGGTGACCTGCTGGGCTCCGACAGCCATGTCTATGGCTATGAAGTCGATGGGCTCGATTTCGAGATACGCGGCGGCCTGCCCTACCCCACAGCGACCAGCGGCGCGCCAGACGGCCTGCAGGTTCTCGCGGTCGGCATGGCATCCCAGGTCGAGGAAAGCGCCGACATTCCGATCGAGGATCAGTTCCTCACCGACGAAGACGGTCGCTTCACCGCCGAAACACTGTTCGGAGAGGCGAGCGACGCCAATCTGGAAAAGGTCAAACGCGGCAATGGCATGATCGTCAATTTCCCGCGCGGCAAGGGCGAGGTGTTCCACGCCGGAAGCTGCGAATGGGTCGCCGGCCTGCTAAGACAGGACCCGATGGTCGAACGCGTCACAAAAAATGTCCTCGATCGTTACCTCGGAAAGCCCTGATATGTCGAAAATCCAATCCGCCGTTGAAGAAACCGAAGTCCGGCGAGACTCGCATCTGTTCTATCTGTCCAGCCTGCGCCGGCCGCTGATCGACCGTGCCGAGGGCATCTATATGTGGACGCAGGACGGCCGCCGCTTTATCGACGGCTCGAGCGGCCCGATGGTCGCCAATATCGGCCATTCCAACCGCAACGTGCTGGATGCCATGAAGCGGCAGATGGACCGCGCCACCTTCGCCTATCGGCTGCATTTCGAGAACGAGCCGGCCGAAGAACTGGCACGTGAGCTGGCCGGCAAGCTGCCGGAAGGCATGGACCGTATCTTCTTCGTCTCGGGCGGCTCGGAGGCGACGGAATCCTGCATCAAGCTGGCGCGGCAATGGGCTGTCGCCACCGGCCAGGCCAGCCGCTGGAAGGTGATCACGCGCTTCCCCTCCTATCATGGCGGCACGCTGGGTTCGCTGTCGATTACCGGCGACGATGCGCTGGCCGAAACTTTCGAGCCGATGATGCGGGTGATGCCGACCGTGCCGGCGCCGAACGCCTGGCACGACCGCGACAATCTTTCGATGGAACAGCGCGGCATCCGCTATGCCGACATGCTGGAGGAGAAGATCCTGGCCGAAGGGCCGGAGAGCGTGGTCGCCTTCATCATGGAACCGATCGGTGGCGCTGCGACCGCAGCGCTGGTGGCGCCCGACAGCTACTATCCGCGCATCCGCGAGATCTGCGACCGCTACGGCATCCTGCTCATCCACGATGAAGTGATGAGCGGCGCCGGCCGCACCGGCAAATTCCTCGGCGGCGACCACTGGAACTGCAAGCCCGACATCGTTGCGCTGTCGAAGGGGCTGGGTTCGGGCTATGCGCCGCTTGGCGCGCTCGCCGCCCCGATGCGGCTGGTGCAGCCGCTGCTTGACTCCGGCGGCTTCCAGCACGGCCACACCTATGCTGGCAATCCGCTGGCCTGCGCCGCCGGGCTTGCCGTGCTCGGTGAAATGGACCGGCTCGACCTGATCGCCAATGCGGCCGCCATGGGCGACGTGCTGATGGACGGGCTGAAGGGGCTGGCGAAGCGGTTTCCGTTCATCGCCGATATGCGTGGCAAGGGCCTGCTCACCGGCGCCCAGATGGTTGCCGATCCCGAGACGCTGAGGCCGATCGACCAGACCAAGAAAGCCACGCAACGGCTGCTCGACCTCGCCTATGAGCGCGGGCTGATCATCTATGGCCGCAGGGTCAAGGGCGGCGTCGACGGCGACAATTTCATGGTCGCGCCGCCGATGATCGTCACCAGGGAGCAGGTCGGCGAGATCGTCTCCATCATCGGCGACTCGCTGGACGTTCTGGCCTCCGAACTCGACCTACCGGTCGAAGGCTGAGGCGACAAAGATGGCGCCTAGAAAAGTCATCGTCACCTGCGCTGTCACCGGCTCGGTGCACACGCCGTCGATGTCGCCCTATCTGCCGGTGACGCCGGACCAGATCGCAGCGGAGGCGATCGCGGCGGCCGAAGCCGGTGCCTCGATTCTGCATCTGCACGCCCGCGATCCGAGTGACGGCCGCCCGACCGCCGATCCGGACGTCTACATGCAGTTCCTGCCGCGCATCAAACAGGCGACCGATGCAGTGATCAACATCACCACCGGCGGCTCGTCGCTGATGACCTTGGACCAGCGGCTGGCGGCACCGCTCAGAGCCGAACCCGAAATGTGCTCGCTCAACATGGGTTCGATGAATTTCGCGCTGTTCCCGATGCTCGACAAGCCGAGGGAATGGCAGCACGAGTGGGAACCGAAGCTGCTGGAAGCCACCCGCGACACGATCTTCAAGAACACCTTCGCCGACATGGAAGGGGTGCTGGAAAGACTGGGCAAGGGCTGCGGCACGCGCTTCGAATTCGAATGCTACGATGTCGGCCATCTCTACTCATTGGCGCATTTCCGCGACCGGGGGCTGGTGTCTGGCCCATTGTTCATCCAGTTCGTGCTGGGCATTCTGGGCGGCATCGGCGCCGACCCGGACAATCTCGTCCACATGAAGCGGATCGCCGACAAATTGTTCGGCGACAGCTACCAGTTCTCGGTGCTGGCCGCCGGCCGCCAGCAGATGCCGCTGATCTCGATCGCCGCGGCCATGGGCGGCAATGTCCGCGTCGGGCTGGAGGACAGTCTCTATGACGGCCGCCAGCTGGCGAAATCCAATGCCGATCAGGTGCGCCGCATCCGTGGCATTCTCGATGGGCTGTCGCTGGAGGTTGCAACCCCCACCGAAGCGCGCGACATGCTGGCGCTCAAGGGCGGCGACCGGGTGGCGTTTTGAGATGCTGGCGTTTGAAAGGGAGACAATCTGAAATGATTGCGTTCCTTCGCACCCCCCTCTGTCCTGCCGGACATCTCCCCCGCAAGGGGGGAGATCGGATGTCATTTCGGCTTTCGCTAACTTCCAACGTTGCAGGATGGGCGGTAGTATCAAAACTGCCAATCTCCCTCCTTGCGGGGGGGATGTCCGGCAGGACAGAGGGGGGTGCCTGGGCACCGAACCTCCGATGATTGTCCCCCCGCCCAATATCCTCCTTCGACTCGGCACTCTCGACGACGTCGAAACGATCCACGCGGCGATCCTGAAACTCGGCACCCATATCGGCGCGCCCGAGGAGATCATTTCGACACCGGACGATCTCAGAACTTACGGCTTTGGTGAAAAGCCATCCTTCTCCACCCTGATCGCCGAAGTCGGCGGCGAATTTGCCGGGCTCTGCCTGCATTTCCCGATCTTTTCGACCTGGATGGGGCGGCCTGGCGTCTATGTGCAAGACCTCTATGTCGAGGATCGTTTTCGTGGCCGCAAGATCGGCGAGCGGCTGCTGCGGCACGTTGCGGCGCAGTGCCGGAAAGAAGGCGGCGTGTATCTGAGGCTATCCGTCGACACCGACAATGAGGGCGCCAAGGCCTTTTATGAAAGGCTGGGCATCGCCTGGTCGAGCTACGAACAGACCCAGAAGATCATCGGCGATGCCTTCTTTGCCTTCGCCGACACGGCCGAGAATGAGGAGCAGGAATGAAAGCCTTCTACGCCGAGGAACAGAAGCGTCACGACCCCAAGGCCTTTCTGTCAAGCGGTGCGGCGCAGCCCAATCCGGAAAAGCCGGAGCGCGTCGAAAGATTGTTAGCCGGCGCATTATCCGCCGGTTGCACGATCGAGCGGTCTCGGGATCATGGGCTCGGCCCGGTCGCGGCTGTGCATACGCCCGAATATCTGGATTTCCTCGAGCATATCTACGCGCGCTGGCAGCGCATCGAGGGCGCTTCGGCCGAAGTGATCCCCAACATCCATCCGATCGCGCGCAACGGCTCCTACCCGGCCTCGGCAGTCGGGCAGGCCGGCTACCACATGGCCGATACTGCTTGCCCGATCTCGGGCGAGACTTGGCAAAGCGCGCTGTGGAGCGTCTGGAGCGCGGTCGATGCGGCCGAGGCGGTGATGTCAGGCGTACCGGCCGCCTACGCGCTATGCCGCCCGCCCGGTCACCACGCCTTTGCCGATGTCGCCGGCGGCTTCTGTTTCATCAACAATTCGGCCGTCGCCGCACAGGCTCTGCGTAAACAGGCCGCACGGGTGGCGATCCTCGATGTCGACCTGCATCACGGCAACGGCACGCAAGGCATCTTCTATGCACGACCGGATGTGCTGACCGTCTCGCTGCATGCCGATCCCGTGCGTTTCTACCCGTTCTTCTGGGGCCATGCCGACGAGCGCGGCGAAGGGCCAGGCCTCGGCTACAATTTCAACCTGCCGCTGCCACGCAAATCCGCCGACGCGGCGTTTCTCGAAGCGCTCGAGGTAGCGTTCCAGCGCATCCGTGCCTTTTCGCCCGACGCGCTGGTCGTGGCGCTCGGGCTCGATGCGTTCGAGGGCGATCCGTTCGGCGGACTTTCGGTGACGACGCCGGGTTTCTCGCGCATCGGCGAGGCCATCGCAAAGCTCGACCTGCCGACGGTCATCGTCCAGGAGGGCGGCTACCTCTGCGACGAACTCGGCGACAATCTCACCGCGTTCCTCACCGGCTTCGGCGGCAAGATGCGGTGAGTACTCAAGCCAGTGTCAGGAGCGCTGCTGCCTGAGCATGGCGATGACCCGGTGCACGCTCTCCAGCGTCTCGTCGATTTCGGCAGATGTGTTGTAGTGAGCGATGCCGATGCGCACGACGCCATACTCGGCCGGGATGCCGAGTTGATGGACGATCTCCCAGGCATAGTTGTGCCCCGACCACAGGAAGATGTTCTCGGCGTTCATCTGCCGTACGATCGTCTCCGGCACGATGCCGTCGACGGTGAAGGACACCGTCGGCACGCGCTCGCCAATCCGCTTCGGATCGGTGATGCCGTGGATGGTCAGACCCTCGATATCGGACAGACCGTCGATCAGCTGTTGCGCCAGCGGGTTTTCATAGGCGATCGACACCGCGAACGCCTTGGCGATCTTCTGCCTTCGCGATCCACCCTCGCCCGCTGCCGCGCCAAGGTCGGCGAAGTAATCGACCGCGGCCGTGAGGCCGGCCATCAGTTCGATCTGCGGCGTGCCCAGCTCGAACCGCTCCGGCAGGCCGTTGGATGAACAGCGGCACTTGTAGGGTTTCAGATCATCGATGACATCATGCTGGCCCCACAAAATGCCCATATGCGGGCCGAAGAATTTGTAGGCCGAACAGATCAAGAAATCGCAGCCGAGCTCCTGAACGTCGATCAGGCCGTGCGGGGCGAACTGCACGGCATCGACATAGACCAGCGCGCCGGCGTTCCTGGCGATGGCGCTCAGCGCCTTCACCCGGTTGATGGAACCAGTCAGGTTGCTGGCATAGTTCAACGCGACCAGCCGGGTCCTGTCGGATAGCAACCCGGCGAGCGTCGCCTCTTCGACCTGCCAGCTCTTTTCGTCGAACGGCAGCCAGCGCACGACGAGGCCGAGATCCTCGGCCAGCTGCAGCCAGGGCGACACATTGCCCTCATGGTCCATGCGGGTGAGGATGATCTCGTCGCCGGGCTTCATCGTGCGGCCGAGCGTGCGCGACATGTGATAGGTCAGCGTCGTCATGTTGGCGCCGATGATGATTTCTTCCGGGCTCGCCGCACCAAGGAAATCGGCCATTGCCCGATGCGCCTCATCGACGACGGCCTGCGCGGCAATCGTCGTTTCGAAATAGCCGCCAAGGTTGGCGTTGGTGGTCAAAAGACAGCGCGACACGGCGTCTGCGACGACTTGCGGCACCTGCGTGCCGGCCGGATTGTCGAGATAGATGCGGCGACGGCCCTTGTCGGTCAGGGAGAGAGCGGGAAATCTTTCGCGGACCAGCTCGATCGGAAAATTCATTGTTGCCCTTCTCCCATTGTAATCATTGGATTCGGCCAGCGGCCAATCCCCGTTCAAGGACAGGGATTACCGACCCGCTGATGGATCGCATCCACCGCCTTCTGCATTTCTTCGGTCCAGACGACATCGACGGAAGACAGCGCCATGTCGAGCTGCGAAAGCGTCGTTGCGCCGACGATGTTGGAGGTTACGAACGGCCGGCTTGAGACATAGGCATTGGCAAACAGTGCCGGCTCCAGGTCAAAGGAGCGCGCCAGCTCATTGTATTCAAGTTGTGCTTCGGCAGCACCTGGCGTCTCGTAGCGCTGGCCGCGGTTGAATAGCTGCGTGCGCGAGCCCTGAGGCCGCGCGCCATGGTCGTATTTGCCAGTCAGGTATCCCTGTGCCAGCGGCGAATAGGGCAGCAGCGACACTTGCTCGCGCTCGCAGACCTCGGCGAGGTTCACCTCGAAGGTGCGGTTGACGAGATTGTAGGCGTTCTGGATCGACGCGACGCGCGGGCCGATGTCCTTGTCGGCTTCGGCAAGGAACCGCATCACGCCCCAGGAACTCTCGTTCGACAGGCCGAAATGGCGTATCTTTCCTGCCTTCACCAGTTCGTCGAACACGGCAAGCGTCTCGGCGACCGGCGTTTCGTCGGCCGGTGCGCCGACGGAATCGGCGCGCGGCGACACGGCGCCGACGCGCGTCGGGTTGGCGCCCCAGGGGATATCCCGCTCCGGCCAGTGGATCTGATAGAGGTCGATATAGTCGGTGCCGAGCTTGGCCAGCGACTTGTCGATGGCGTCAAAGATATCGGCGCGCACCAGTTGCGACGGCCTGTCGCCGCGAAACCAGCTGTTGGCCGTGCGGCCGACGACCTTCGAGGCAAGGATTACCTTGTCGCGGTTGCCCTTGGCTTTCATCCAGCTGCCGATGATCTTTTCGGTCCACCCTTGCGTCTCCGCCTTGGGCGGGATCGGGTAGAGCTCGGCGGTATCGATGAAATTGACGCCGCGCGAGAACGCCAGGTCCATCTGGGCGTGGCCTTCGGCCTCGGTGTTCTGCTGGCCCCAGGTCATGGAGCCCAGGCAGATCTGGGTAACAAGAAGATCGGTCCGACCGAGACGACGCTTGTGCATGGAATTCGGCTCCGGAGGAAGGCTGGCGCGACTGCGCGGAGGAAGCCGCATCTATAGGCAAAGCAGAGCCGCTCTCCAAGCCTCGCCAGAGCGACTTTTGCGTGAACCAGCCGGGTTAGCGGCGAGCACCTGCCAATGCACGGCGCTTGGCCTCGTCGATCAGCATGTTGGCCACTTGCATGCGGATCATGGCGCGCTGGCGCAGATGCGGGGCGACACGGTCGGGATGGTTGGCAAAGGCAAAGCTGCGGCGCATGCGACCGAAATCGGCGACCTGCTTGGGCTGATTGAGGCCGAGTTCCATGGCGATGGCTTCGGGATCGATCGGCGGCAGCTTTTCCTCGGGCTTTGGCTCTTCGCCGGCGAGAGCCAGCTTGGCATGATCGAGCAAGGCGGCGAATTCCGTCGCCAGATCCGCGCCCGCCTCGCGATATTCGGCAGCGGAAACCTTGATGCGGCCGGAATGGAGTTCATCGGCCACCGAAAGATAGTCGAACGGGATGGATGGACGAGCGCCGGCCTCTTCGCCCTCGCCATTCTTGTCGGGGGCGATGAAGAGGTCGTCGAGCAACGAAGCGAAATCCCGCTTGGCGCCAGTAGCGATGTCAGCCTCCCCCTCGCCCGACCCTTCGGGTATCAAAGCATAGAACCGGCTCGTTAAAAATGCATGGCACCGATCTTAACGAATTTAGCCTTCGCCTCGTCTACCGCTTGACCCACCGCAATCCCAAAAACAAAAGCCGGACTGCATTTTCACGCAGTCCGGAATTCGCCAGGAGTGGCGAGGAAAAACCGGCCATGTAGCCAGCATTCGAGGCTACGGTGCGCGTCGGCCAAAAGTTTCACCGGGTTGCAGAAAATGGCGAAAGATTCGCCAAGGCAAAAATTCGCCAAGACATGGCAGGTATGCAAATGCTGCACTGCACAATTGTCACGATTCACCTATATTGGCTGGCGTGGAGGACCAATTTGGGGCTTGAATCATGGGTTTCTTCACTGAAATGTTCGCCCGGCCTCGGCCGCAGGAACATCTGAGATACCGCTCGGCGCTCGCGCTGCTTCATTCGATGAGCAATGCCGACCGCGCCGACATCGGTATCAAGCCGGCCGACTTCCCCCGCATCGCCCGCGAAATGTCCATTCGCTGACTGTCATCGGAGTCGTCAGATGTCCCGGATCAGTCCGGGACATCTCGAAGACCCTAATCCTCTAGCGCGCTCCCAGGAATGTCGCCTTGCCCAGCGGCACGCCATTGTGGCGAAGGATGTCGTAAGCGGTGGTCAGGTGGAAATAGAAATTGGGCATGGCCACATGCAGCAGATACTGCGTGCCGGGCATCGAAATCTCGCGCTGGCCAAGCTTCAGTTCGATGACCTTGTCATCCGAACCGTCGAACTCGGCGGCCGAAAAGGTCTCCAGAAGGTCCAGGGTCTTGGTGACGCGCGCCTGGACATCGGCAAAACTCGCCTCGTTGTCCTCATATTTCGGCACCTCACGCCCGGCGAGCCGCGACGGCGCGCCCTTGGCGTGATCGGTAGCGATCTGCACCTGCCGGGTCAGTGCGTACATGTCGGGCGCCAGCCGAGAGGTCAAAAACACCTGCGGATCGATCTTGCGATCAAGCGCATTCTGTTCGGCGGTCGCCAGCACATTGGAAAGCGCTTTCAGCCTGGCTGAAAACACAGGCACGGAGGCCTCATACATCGATATCGTCACGTCAAATCTCCTGCCCGGCCGAACGCCGGCGGACGCGACGTAGCGCCTTCGCGCGCGATTCTTCAAGACCGCCGAGCCTGCGTCACCACGTTGCCGCAATCGCCAGAGTAGAATCTCCCCATCGAGCGGAGGTTCCCGATGAGACGCGCCCTTTTCGCAGCGACTGCCTTTCTCTCCCTTGTCCCGATCGGCCAGACGCTATTGGCGGCCGACGATGCCCCCGAAACGCCCTATGTCGACGACCGGTCTAGCGCCGATGCGGTTGTGCGTTCGCTCTACAGCGCCATCAGCCGGCACGAATTCGCCCGCGCCTGGGGTTATTTCGGCGATACAAAGCCGGCAAAGGATTTCGACAGTTTCGTCAAGGGTTTTGATGGCACCGACAAGGTCGAGGTCGAGACCGGGGCTGTTTCCGACGAAGGTGCGGCCGGCAGCATTTTCTACAACGTCCCCGTCGCCGTCCGCGCCACCGACAAGAGCGGCGGCAAAAAGGTCTTTGCCGGGTGCTACACGCTGCGCCAGGTGAATGCCCAGACACAAGTGGAGCCACCCTTCGATCCGATCCACATCGAGAAAGGGGCACTGAAGCCCTCCACTGCCGATTTCGAGGAGGCGCTGCCGCCAAGCTGCGGCGATGGCCCGCCACCGCCAAAGAAAGACACCGCACTGGAGCAGGCCAAGAAGGCCTTTCTGGCAACCTATGGCGACCAGTGCGACAAGCAGTTCCTCGCCAATGATCCGACCGTTTTTTCGATCAAATACAAGGACAAGGATGCGCAGCCTGGCGACCCCGACAAGGAAACGCGACTGTTCCATTTTTCCTGCTCGGCCGCCGCCTACAATGAAAGCTCGGTCTACTACATGACCGACGAGACATCGGGCGTGCAGCAATTGCAGTTCGCCGAACCCAAGATGGATATCCGCTACGAGAACAATGACAGCAACGGCAAATTGCTGGGCATGACCATCGTCGGTTTCCAGACGTCCGGCTGGGCAGTCAATTCCGACTATGACGAAGCCGCCCACACGATCACCACGTTCAACAAGTGGCGCGGCATCGGCGATGCGTCCGACGCGGGGACGTACCTGTTTCGCAACGGCAATTTCTCGCTGGTCCAGTACGACGTCGATGCGTCCTATGACGGGGAGCAAAACCCCGAGACTGTCGTCGACTACAACACCGCGCCCTGAGCCTCACACGAGCTTGCAGGCTGATCGATCAGGGCGCCTTCGACAGCATCCAGTTGAGCGTGCCGCGCCAGTCGGTCATGCGGATCGGCGTGCCATGGGTGCCTGTCTCGAAACGAACGAAATGGGTCGGGTAAGTCTTCGATTTGGCCAGGATCGAGCGAAAGAATGCTTCCTGATTTGCCACGGGGAAGACCACGTCGTGACTGCCCTGGCCGAAAAAGACCGGCACCCGGCGCTTGAAAGCAGGGCTGGCGAAGAAGCTCTCATCCCACAGCGAGCCGAGCAGCAGCAGGCCGCTGATGCGGCCGCCCATGTCCTTGCGCGCGGCAAGCTTCCAGCACAGCGCGCCGCCCATCGAGCCGCAGGCGACGAAGATCTTCGCGCCTGGCGATTGTTCGGCATAGTGACCGATCAGCGCTGCCACCTGCGCTGCTCCCTTGTCGCCGAAATCGGCAAAATCCGGGCTGAGATAGAGGCCGCCATTGCCGGCCATCAGGTTCTTGAGCCGGTTGAAATTGCCGCCGAAGGTGAAGTCGTCGACGCCTTGCTTGCGGCTGCCGCCCTGCCCGTGCAGGTAAAGCACGATGATGCCGGCGCCCTCGGTCTTACCGACGGCGACATGCCTGACATCGCCAGCATCGGTTTTCAGCAACAGATCCTGCTGCATCTTGCGGACGCCGGTGTCGGTGTATTGGGCGTTTACCCGGCGCTCCGGCACCTGGTCACGCTGGTTGATATCGCGCATCTCGCGGTAGTCGATGACGGTATAGGCGCCATTGGTGTCGGACGACAGCGTGGCCGGATAGGCGAAGAGATCGTCCTTGAAGGGTTTTAGTTCGAGAGCGGCAGCGTGGGCAGCTGAAGAAAACAAGAAAAGCATTGCCGTGAGGAAAGCGCGGCACGCCCCCCTCTGGCCTGCCGGCCATCTCCCCCTCAAGGGGGGAGATTGGATGCGCCTTCTGCTTTCACCAATCTCCAAGGTTTCGGGACGTGAGCTGCCGTCAAAGCTGCCAATCTCCCCCCTTGAGGGGGAGATGGCCGGCAGGCCAGAGGGGGGTAAAAGCGCCAACATGGAAGATGAAGTCATCCCTCTGGCATGCGTTTTTAGGCTTGGGTTTGTCAATCCTGCAGCACGCCGCCAGCGCCTTCCAGCGCCTCGCGCGTGTCGACATCGACAGACGCCGCCGCGCCGATCTCGACATCGATGACATCGAGCCCTTCGGTCTCGACCAGATGGCGTGCACCGGTGTCGCCTTCCAGATGGGCGATCGCCGGAAACAGCGAGCGCGGCAAAAGCACCGGGTTGCCGCGCTTGCCGTCATGCGAGGCACGGACCACCGCATTGCCGCCGGCCTTGCGGAATGTATCGATCAACCTGTCGAGGTCGTCGGACGCGATACCCGGCATGTCGCCGAGAACGATCATCACACCGGCGGCGTCTCCCGGCAGATAGGCAATGCCGGCTTTCAGCGAGGTGGACAGGCCCTCGGTAAAATCCGGATTGTCGGCGAAGGTCACGTCGAGGCCGGCCAGCGCCGTGCGCACCCGCTCGCGCTGATGGCCGGTGACGACAATCGTTCCAGACGCCTTCGAGCCGAGCGCCCGCTCGGCGGTGCGGCGCACCAGCGGCTTGCCGTCGAACAGCGCCAAAAGCTTGTTCGGTCCACCCATGCGGCTCGACCGGCCCGCCGCCAGCAGCACGATCCCGACCTTGAGCTGGCTCATGGCCGGCAGCGGTTCGCGCGGCTGCGGCCGCGTCGGGATTTCCATTAGCAGCCCGCCTACTCCCATGCCGGCAATATCCTTGGCGGTCACGTCGAGACCGGCGATCAGCCTGTCGAGCACCCAGTCGAAGCCGTTTTCCTTGGGGCTGCGGGCGCAGCCGGGAGCGCCGATGACGCGCTTGCCGTCGAGCATACCCAACACCAGCAGATTGCCGGGATCGACCGGCATGCCGGCGCGGATGACAGTACCACCCGCCTTCTCGATCGCGGCGGGAACGACATCGGCGAAATCGCTCATCGCCGAGGCGCCGAAGATCACCACCATGTCGTTGTCGCGCGCCAGCGAGGCCGCGGCTTCCGCCACCGACGCGATCTCATGCGGCGTGCGGCGCTCCGCCGTCAGCCTGCCGCCGGTGCGCGCCAGCCGCGCTTCGGTGACGCGCAACGTCTTGTCCAGCACACTCGGCTTGATGCCCGGCAGAACCGTCTGGATGACGCCGACACGCACCGGCTGGTAGGCGTTGACGGCAAAGATCTCACCACCGGCGCAAATTTTTGTCGCGGCGTCGACCAGCGCTGAACTGACCGCGAAGGGAATGATCTTCACCGTCGCGACCATCTGGCCTTTCTCGACCGGCGCATGCTGCGCCAGCGTGGCGATGGTGATGGCGGGATCGATGGCATTGATGGCGTCGATGGCAGCGGCATCGACCGTGAAGATGCCCGGCGCCTTGGCATGGAGGTTGACCCGCCCGGTCGCGGCAGGCCTGGCCTCGATCCCGCGAAAGGTCATGCTCTCAGCTATTTCCTGCGCGGCGGCATCCTCGCCGAGGTCGTCGGCAGCCAGCACGGCTGCAACGACCTGCGAAATGCCGGCGGCCCGCAGCAGCGCCACATCTTCGGCGCTGAGCCTGTGCGCCTTGCGGAAGCGGCGTTCACCAGCGGTGGTGGAGTGCGCCAGCACCGCGCCTTCCGCGGTCTCGATCGGGATCGGGCCGAATTTCACGCCGCAGCGCCCGTAGAGCGCCGCGCGTCCTTTTGGACGCGCAAAGGACGCTCTACTACTTTGAATCTACGCATCGTGCTTTTCCAAAATCGATTTCGATTTTGGAGCCGATGCGGAGGCATCGAAACCGCGCGAGCGGAAGGCATGGATCGCCTGGGCCAGCACCGCAACGGCGATCTCGGCCGGACTGGCAGCACCAATATCCAGCCCGATCGGCGCATGGATACGGGCGATCTGATCGGCGCTCGCGCCCAGCGCCAGCAGGCGTTCGACCCGCTTGGCATGCGTCTTCCTGCTACCGAGCGCCCCGACATAGAAACAGTTGGCGTCGAGCGCGGCCTTCAGGGCGAAATCATCGACCTTCGGGTCATGGGTGACGGCGGCAAGTGCGGTGTAGCTGTCGAGCGGCTGGCGCTTCAGCACATCCTCCGGCCATTCGGCATGAAGCGCCACATCGGGAAAGCGGTCCGGCGTGGCGAAAGCGGTGCGGGGGTCGATGATCTCGACGGGATAGCCGGCAATCCTGGCCATCGGCGCCAGCGCCTGGCTGATATGGACAGCGCCAATCACGACCAGACGCGGCTGCGGCAGATGCGCGTTGAGAAAGAAATTCCGCCCCTCGGCTTCGACCGAACCGGAGTTGCCTGTGCGAAACGCCCTGGCGATCGCGGCGCCAAGATCGCCGGCGACCTGATCGCCCTCGCGCACGATCCGGTCGCGGCCGTCACCGAGATCGGTGACAAGGATCGCCGCACGGCGAGCGCGTCGTTCGGCGTTCAAAGTTTTTAAGGCGTAGGGATCCATCAGGAAATCTCTTGTCCGAGCATGATCTTGTCCAAAAACCGGGTCCCACTTTTTGGGATCATGCTCTAGCCCAGTCTTTCCACGTACACCTTGATGCGACCGCCACAGGACAAGCCGACCTGCCATGCGGTTTCATCGGCAACACCGAACTCCAGCATCCTGGCCTTGCCGCTGTCGATGACGTCGATGGCCTCGCTGACCACAGCGCCTTCGACGCAGCCGCCGGAAACGGAGCCGTGGAAATTGCCGTCGGCATCAATGACCAGATGGCTGCCTATGGGTCGGGGCGCCGAACCCCAGGTCTCGACCACAGTCGCGATGGCCACGTCCTTGCCGTCCTTCATCCAGCCCTCCGCAATGATCAGCGGGTCGCGGGCCTCATCCAGATAAATGCTGTTTTCCATGACCGTTTCTCCAGAAGTCTGTTTTTCTCGGGATCTGTTTTCCGGATGGGAAAGATATGGTTATGCGGCGTGCCTCGCGCCAGCTTCCAGCCATCGGCGCGGATCGACGGATTGTGCCGACTTCTTGTCCAGCGACGCGCAGAGATCGGCGAGCGCGTCGAGATTGTGCACCGAGCGGAACTCGTCGACATGCGGCAGCATCGTCTTGACGCCGCGGGCGCGCGCCTGGAAGCCGTCGAAGCGCAGCAACGGGTTCAGCCAGATCAGACGCCGGCAGGATTTGTGCAGGCGTTCCATTTCTTCTGACAGGCCGGCGACATCGTCGCGCTCCAGCCCGTCGGTGATCAGAAGCACGACCGCGCCCTGCCCCAGCACACGCCGCGACCATACCAGGTTGAATTCGGCCAGCGTGTCACCGATGCGGGTGCCGCCCGACCAGTCCCTGACCGCCGCCGAACAGTCGGCAAGGGCTGCATCCGGGTCGCGATGGCGCATCTGCCGGGTCAGGTTGGTGAGCCGGGTGCCGAAGACGAAGGTGTGCACGCGACGCCTTTTTTCAGTCAGCGCATGCAGGAAATGCAGGAAGATGCGCGTGTACTGGCTCATCGAGCCGGAAATATCGGCCAGCACCACCAGCGGCGGGTGAACCTCGCGCGGCGAACGGAACTTCGGCAGAATCAGCTCGCCGCCGGTGCGCGCAGCCGAACGCATCATGGCGCGCGGATCGATGCGGCGGCCATGCGCATCGGCCTTGAAGCGCCGGGTCCGCACCATGTCGAAAGGCAACCGCAACTGCGCGATCGCCTTCTTGGCGTCGGCCATCTCGGCGGCGTTCATCTGGGCAAAATCCTTGGCCCGCAGCACCTCGTTGCCGGAAAAGGTGAAGCGGGCGTCGACCTCGATCTCGGGAATTTCCTGTGGCGGCTGGTTCTTCTGGTGGCCCTCGAACATCGCCTGGCTGACCCGGTTTTCAGCGGCGCGTGGCTTCTGCTTTTCCCTGGTGTCGGGTGCCACCGGCGAAAACATAGCCAGCATCTTTTCGATCAGTTCGCGCGACTTCCAGAACAGCCGGAAGGCTTCGTCGAAAATGGCGTGATCCTCATGCCGCGACACCAGCACGGCGTGCAGCGTCCAGTAGAAATCGTCGCGCGAACCAATGCCCGCGGCGAGCACCGCCTCGATGGCGTCCTTGACCGAGGCCGGCCCGACCCGCATGCCCGCCTTGCGCAAGGTGCGGGCAAAATAGACGATGTTGTCGGCGATTCGCCCGTGCGGCATGGCCTCTTTTGGCTCGGGGCGTAGCATCGCCTACTCCGCCGCCGAAAGCTCGGCCTTCACCTCGTTGAGGATGCGCCGGCCTTCGCCCTGTTCGATGCGGGCAATGTCGTCCTGGTATTTCAACAGCACGCCGATCGTGTCGGAGACGGTTTCAGGATCGAGCGCCACCTTGTCGAGCTCGGTCAGCGCGCCGGCCCAGTCGATGGTTTCGGCGACGCCCGGCACCTTGAACAGCTCGATCTGGCGCAGCTTCTGGATGAAGGAGACCACTTCGGCCGAAAGGCGCTGGTTGGCCTGCGGCACCTTGCGGCGCACGATCTCCAGCTCGCGCTCGGCATTGGGATAGTCGACCCAGTGATAAAGGCAGCGCCGCTTCAGCGCATCGTGGATTTCGCGGGTGCGATTGGTGGTGATGATGACGATCGGTGGTTCTTCCGCCTTGATGGTGCCGAGTTCGGGCACCGTCACCTGGAAATCGGACAGGATTTCGAGCAGGAAGGCCTCGAAGGCCTCGTCGGTGCGGTCGAGCTCATCGATCAGGAAAACCGGGGCAGCGCCCGTCTTTCCGGTCAGCGCATCGAGCACCGGGCGGCGGATCAGGTATTTTTCGGAAAAGACGTTGCGCTCCATGGCGGAGCGCTCGACCTCGCCGGCCGCCTCCTCCATGCGGATCTCGATCATCTGCGCGGCGTAGTTCCACTCATAGACGGCGGACGAGACGTCGAGGCCTTCATAGCACTGCAGGCGGATCAGCCGGCGGCCGAGCGCCTGTGCCAACACCTTGGCGATCTCGGTCTTGCCGACGCCGGCCTCGCCCTCGAGGAAAAGCGGCCGCTTCATACGCAACGACAGGAACAGCACGGTCGCCAGCGACCGGTCCGCCACATAGTCCGCACCGGTCAGGAGATCGAGCGTCTCGTCGATCGTCCGTGGCGCGGCGCGCGGTTTCAGCTCGGTCATTCTTTCTCCGTGAACGCCGCCGCTCCGCTTTCCAGTACGTGGTAGCCGCGGGCGTGATAGATCAGCGGCCGCAAATTATCGCCCATACGCAGACCTGTCACCTTGCCAAAAAGCACACGATGGGTGGCCAGATCCTTGGTGTCGATCAATTCGCAGTCGAACACGGCAAGCGCGCCTTTCAGGGTCGGCGCGCCGGTGGAGATCACATCCCATTCGCCAAGCGCGAAACGTTCCTCGACCGGCAGGCCGGTGATGCCGGAAAAGCCGACCGACAGCGGCTCCTGGTGCGAGGCCAGCGTGTTCAGGGCAAACCTGCCGTTTTTCACGAACAGCTCATTCTTGGCATTTTCGCGGTTGAGACAGACCAGGATGGTCGGCGGCGTGTCCGACACCGAACAGGCGGCGATCACCGTCGTGCCGCGCTTGCCGGCCGGCCCGTCGGTGGTGACCACATGGACGTGGCCGGCAAAGTGGCTCATCGCATCGCGATAGGCCTGCGGCCCAATGTCGTTCTTCTTCAGCACCGTAAATTTTCCATGGTCAGGATCCTACCGACATATATGGCCAGACATAGCCCGCCACAAGCGAAGTGCCTGAGCCATATCCCGAAATTCGCGTGTTGCACCAAGGCCGGGCAGCCTTTAGGTCTTGGCGGCAATAGTGCCGGGAGCATAGAGCCGGCACGGAGGGACCCATCGCTCGAATGCGACCCAGGACAAGAACAATAGCGGCGCTGTTCTGGCTGTTTCTGGCCAGTGCCGCGGATGCCCAGACGCTGCTCGTCGGCGTCGCGGCACCGCTATCGGGACCATCTGCCATTCTCGGCAAGCAGATCGAGGCCGGGACCGGCCTGGCGGCCGAAGCGAACGGCATCGAACTGAAGACGGTGGATGACGCCTGCACCGCCGATGGTGGCGCTGCCGCGGCCAGGGAATTCGCAGCCGCCAAGGTCAACATCGTGGTCGGCTTTCTCTGCACCGAAGCGATCGAAGCGGCGATGCCTATCCTCAAGGACGCCAACATTCCGGCCATCACCGTTGGCGTGCGAACCGAAAGTCTGACCGACCGCCGCGCCAAGACCGGCTGGCCGGTCTATCGCCTCGGGCCACGCGGCGACGATGAGCGCAACACCGTCGCCTCCGCCCTTACCCATCTGTGGCAGAACGAGCTGTTCGCCATCATCGACGACGGCACCATCTACGGCCGTGAGATCGCCGAGACGTTGCGGGCAGCGGCCGAACAGGCAGCGCTGAGGCCGGTATTCACAGACACGTTCCGGCCACAGCTCGACAACCAGATCGGCATGATCGGCCGGCTGAAGAAGGCCGGCGCGACGCATGTCTTTGCTGGCGGCGACGGCGACGACATCGCCATCATGGGCCGCGATGCCGCACAGCTTCAGGCTGGCATCGTCTTTGCCGGCGGCGAAAATCTCCGCACACCGCCGGGCGACGTGCCCTATGCCGTGGGCACGCTGATGATCGCACCGCCTGAATGGGCCGATGTCGCCGATCCAAAAGTGCTGGCGGCATTTGACGCTAGGAAGATCGTGCCCGACGGCTATGCGCTGCCCGCCTACGCCGCGGTCGAAATCGCCAAGGCGGCATCAAGCTTGTCCGAAAGCTCGGGCAAGCCATTGGCTGAAGCCCTGACCGGACAGGATTTCACCACGGCGATCGGGCCGATCCGCTTTGATGCCAAAGGCGACCTCAGCCAGAGCCCTTACCGCGTCTTCCGTTTCGACGGCACGCGCTTTGCGCCCTTGGAAAGCAACTGATGTTTCGCACCGGCCCACGCAACCTGATCACCGACGTTGCCGGCCTGCGCGTCGGCAATGCGTCCGACGCCAGCCTGAAGTCCGGCGTCACGACCGTGCTTTGCGACACGCCGACAGTGGCTGGCGTTCAGATCCTGGGCGGCGCGCCGGGCACGCGCGAGACAGACCTGCTCGAACCGCACAATTCGGTCGATGTGGTGCACGCCGTGGTGCTTTCAGGCGGTTCGGCTTTCGGCCTCGACGCGGCATCCGGCGTGCAGGCGGCGTTGCGCGAACGCGGCATCGGCATCGAGGTCGGTGGCTTTCGCGTGCCGATCGTGCCGTCGGCGATCCTGTTCGACCTGCGCAATGGCGGCGACAAGGATTGGGGCCGTTATCCGCCCTACCGTGAGCTTGGCTATGAGGCGGCGCAAACCGCCACCGCCGATTTCCAACTCGGCACGATCGGTGCCGGCACCGGTGCGCTGACCTCGGGGCTAAAGGGCGGCCTCGGCTCCGCCTCGACGCTGCTGGATAGCGGCGTCACCATCGGCGCGCTGGCCGCCGTCAATCCGACGGGCTCGGTAACCGTCAGCCGAACCCGCCATTTCTGGGCAGCACCGTTCGAGATCGGCGGCGAATTCGGCGGGCTTGGTTACCCCACGCCGATGCCGGACGATGCGAAACAGATTCTTTTGAAACACCGCAACAAGCATGTTGGCAGGCAGATGGAGACCGGCGGCAACACCACCATCGCCGTCATTGCCACCGATGCGGTGCTCACAAAAGCTGCCGCCAAGCGCCTGGCGATATCGGCGCATGACGGGTTCGTGCGCGCCATATGGCCGACGCACACACCGGCCGATGGCGATCTTGTGTTCGCGCTGGCGACCGGCACGAGCGGTATCGAACTCTCCGCCGATGCGGCAATCGATCTCTACGCCGCCGCCGGCGCCACCATGGCGCGCGCCATCAGTCGCGGCGTCTATGCGGCAACGCCTGCCGAAAACGATCTGTTTCCGGTCTGGTCGTCACGCCTGAGGTGAAGCGATCAATCAGACCCGATCGGACTTTTCTTCCTCGAACGTCACCGCAACATCGGAATTCGCCGACAGCCAGACCTTCTTCCCGTCGACTTCGGCAATCAGGCTCAGGGGAATATAGTGATGATGGCCCTTGTGAGCGCCCTCGCCGCTATCGGCCTTGGTCAGCTTGATGCGCTGGCCATCGACCTTGTCGACAGTGCCGACATGCACGCCGTCGGCGCCGACAACTTCCATATGCTCGCGAATTTTGCTGGTGCCGGTCATGGTGGTTCTCCATTGGGACTGCCGACCATAACAAATGACGGGCCGATTGGATGCATCGGCTTTCGCACCGCACGACGTTTTGATTTCGGCGTGCTAGGGGATTGAGACGATCACGGGGGTGAAGACCGATGCGAATGCTCTTTCTGTTTGCCGTTGGCCTGCTTGCACAGTTTGCCACCTCGATCGCGGCTCATGCCGGCGATGTCGCCGAACTTGAAATCCTCGGCTTCACCAAGGACGGCAGCGTCTTTGCTTTCGAGGAATATGGCGTGCAGGATGGATCGGGTTTTCCCTATGCCAACCGCTACTACATCGACACCAGCACCGACAGCTTTCTCAAGGGCACGCCGATCCGGGTCCGGCTTGAGGACGAGAATGCCAAACTGGATGCGGCGCGCCTTCAGGCCCGGCAAAAAGGCGAAGCCATTGTCAGTCAGGCCGAGCTGAGCGCCAATCGCGGCATCACCGCGGGTTTCAACCCGGTGACCGAGCTTTCGGCGGATCCGCACCGGATGGCGGTCAATCCGCGCCCGATCTTTTCGCCGGTCGACCCACCGCTCGAGTTCCGGCTCGACGAGATCGGCATGAACAACACCAAGGGCTGCGAGAGCCAGGGCGAGATCAACGGCTTCCGGCTGCTGCGCATCGAGGCGCAGGATGGTGGCACCACCAAGCTGCTGCACGAGGATAAGGCGATACCGAAAAGCCGGGGTTGCCCGAACGGCTACCGCATCGGCGCCGTGCAGACCTTTTCGATGGACAGTCTCAGCGCCTATGCCGTGCTGATCGCGGTGCGCCAGTACGGCTTTGAAGGCCCGGACTTTCGCTGGATCGCGGTGACCGGCCGCCTGTGACACCGCTTGTCCCACCCGCCCCGCGCGATCGTTCGCTGAACCGCCTTCGCCGCGCTATACCGACGCCGCGCACTGCGTTTTATGGCGCCTTGCTATGGGCCACGACGATGGGCGCCAGTGCGCTCGTCACCCTGTTGTTGGACGACTGGGAGACGCCGGCGAAAATCCGCATTGTCACCGTACTGTTCGCGGTGGGAGCTGCGCTGGCCTTTCCTATCGGCCTGTTCGCGGCGCGGCTGGTTTCGCAGGGAAGACGCTGGGAAGTCGCCTTTGCCGCGGCCTTCGTGTGCCTAGCCGCGGCGACGATCGGCCTGACCGCCGGGCTGTTTGCCCTGCAGTACCGCTCCTACTATGCCGAGTGGCATGCGCCTGCTTTCACCCGCACCTGGGTCCTCCAGTTCGTCTTCACGACGTTGATTGCGCTTTATCAGTTCGTGGTGCTGGGCATCCGGCTCTATTTTCCAGTTGGTTTCATCGCTCTGTTTGCCGCGGGCGTCTGGTTTGCGCGCCAGCGGCGTTGAGCATTTTGCTCGCCTCTGTTAGGACGCGGGCAAACTTCTCGATATGTCAGGACTGACCGATGATCCCTCGCTATTCCCGGCCGGAAATGGTCGCCATCTGGTCGCCAGAAACCCGGTTCCGCATCTGGTTCGAGATCGAAGCCTATGCATGCGACGCGCTGGCCGAACTCGGCGTCATCCCCAGGGAAGCGGCAAAAACCATCTGGGAAAAGGGCGGGGCGGCAAAATTCGATGTCGAGGCGATCGACGAGATCGAGCGCGTTACCAAGCATGACGTGATCGCCTTCCTCACCCATCTTGCCGAATTCGTCGGGCCGGACGCCCGCTTCATCCATCAGGGCATGACCTCGTCCGACGTTCTCGACACCTGCTTTGCGGTGCAGCTTACCCGCGCCAGCGACATCCTGCTCGCCGACATCGATGGTCTGCTTGCAGCGCTCAAGCGCCGCGCCTTCGAGCACAAGGACACGGTCACCATCGGCCGCAGCCATGGCATCCATGCCGAGCCGACCACCTTCGGCGTCAAGCTGGCGCAGGCCTATGCCGAGTTCTCGCGCTGCCGCGAGCGGTTGGTGCACGCGCGGGAGGACATCGCCACCTGTGCGATCTCCGGGGCGGTCGGCACCTTCGCCAACATCGACCCCTATGTCGAGGAACATGTGGCGGCGAAGCTCGGCCTGAAGCCCGAGCCGGTTTCGACGCAAGTGATCCCGCGCGACCGTCACGCGATGTTCTTTGCCACGCTCGGCGTCATCGCCTCGTCGGTCGAGCGGCTGTCGATCGAGATCCGGCATTTGCAGCGCACCGAAGTGCTGGAAGCGGAAGAGTATTTTTCGCCGGGCCAGAAAGGCTCGTCGGCCATGCCGCACAAGCGCAACCCGGTGCTGACCGAGAACCTCACCGGCCTTGCCCGCATGGTGCGTTCGATGGCGCTGCCGGCGATGGAGAATGTGGCGCTCTGGCACGAGCGCGACATCTCGCACTCCTCGGTCGAGCGCATGATCGGCCCGGACGCCACCGTGACGCTCGATTTCGCGCTGTCACGGCTGACCGGCGTCATCGACAAGCTGCTCGTCTATCCCGACAACATGCTGAAGAACATGAACAAGTTCCGCGGCCTCGTGCATTCGCAGCGCGTCATGCTGGCGCTGACGCAGGCGGGCCTGTCGCGCGAAGACTCCTACCGGCTGGTGCAGCGCAACGCCATGAGAGTGTGGGAGCAAGGCGCTGATTTTCTTGAGGAATTACTGTCCGACAAGGAAGTGACCGCAGCGCTGCCGGAAGCCGAGATCCGCGAGAAATTCGACCTGGGCTATCACACCAAGCATGTCGACACGATCTTCAAGCGGGTGTTCGGATAGGATTTCCATGCGACTGGCTGTCCTTTCCGACATTCACGGGAATCTGCGCGCGCTTGAAGCGGTTCATGCGCGGATCAAGGACAATTCTCCCGACATCATCGTCAATCTGGGTGATTGTCTCTCCGGGCCGCTATGGCCGGAAGAAACCGCGCAATATTTGATTGCACAGAACTGGCCGACCGTGCGCGGCAATCACGACCGTGTGCTGATCGAGCCGCCGGCTTCCGGGCTGGAAGACGTCGATGCCTTTACCCACCATTGCCTCTCCCAGACGTCATTGGCTTGGCTTTTGGCATTGCCGATTGCCCTGACGCTCGCCCCTGAAATTCTGCTCTGCCACGGCAGCCCCAGCGACGACGAGACGTTCCTGCTCGAGGAAGACGGCGGCAATCACTTCTATCCATCCAATCAAAAAGAAATCAGACACAAGCTCGGCAGCATCGATGCCGGGCTGACCTTGTGCGGCCACACCCATACGCCGCGCGTCGTGCGGCTTTCCGACCGCCAGACGATCCTAAATCCCGGCAGCGTCGGTGTTCAGGCGTTTCCCGGCCTTACCGTGACCGGCAGCCCGCATGCCCGCTACGCCCTCGCCACGCACAAGCGCGGAGAATGGTCGTTCAGCCATCACGCGGTCAGTTATGACTGGGCCGAAGCATCCAGCCGCGCGACGGCGGCCGGCTTCGACAGTTGGGCACACGGATTGCTGACCGGTTACGCCGCCAGTTCTGTTTAAGAGCGCAGCGGGCGCTTAGCCGGCAGCGCCAGGCACGGTGCGGATCACCGTGCCCCACGGGTCTTCCCGCGTGGTTTCGGTGGATGCCTTGTCCGAACGCATCTCGACCCAGGCCAGACCTGACCGGGAGGGATCGCGGCGGCCTGCGCCTGAACTCTGCCAGGCGTTGGCGCCGATGTGGTGGTGATAGCCGCCCGACGACAGGAACACCGCCTGGCCGCCATATTTCGCCACCGTGTCGAAGCCGAATTCCTGGTTCCACCAGGCTTCGGCGTCTTCCGGCCTGCCGACACGCAGGTGGACATGGCCGACGATGCTGTTTTCCGGCGCGCCCTGCCAGCCGGCGTCACCCGCAGGCACTTCGGCAACGACGGACGGAATGTTCAGCCGCTCCGTTGCCATGGCAATCTTGTCGCCATTCCACTTCCAGTCCTGCGGGCGGCGGTCGGCATAGATCTCGATGCCATTGCCTTCGGGATCGGTCAGGTACAGAGCTTCGCTGACCAGATGGTCGGAAGCGCCCTCGATGGCGATCTTGTTTGATATAGCGTGGTTGATCCAGCGGCCGAGATCGGCGCGGCTGGGCAGCAGGAAGGCGGTGTGGAACAGCCCGGCGCTGCGCGGATCATCCGGCTTAGCTGAAGCGTCCTGCTCAAGCACCAACAAGGGACGGTTGGCGGCGCCCAGCGTGATCGAACCATCGGCACGGCTCAACTCCTGCAGACCGACAATTTCGCGGTAATATGCGGCAAGGCTTTCCGCGTCGCGCGCCTTCAGCCCGACGCGGGCAACGCTGACTGGGGTGGTGGCGGCAAAAGGCAACTCGCTCATCAAATGCTCCGTTCGACCGGCCTGCGATGAAGCTCCCAAAGCGAGAAGCCCCACTCCGCCGATCATTGTACGTCGTGTCAGTTCCAAAGTCAGGGTTCCCGCGCACGGCTGTTTCTTTTCCTGACCACAGATCGTCCATCGGCATCGTTCACACAAGACGCGAAGAAGCGAACATGGTGTTCACTATTGTGATCAAAAGTGGCGTTCCCGCCGGTTGCACGAAGCGATGCCGCTCGCTATCTCAGCGCCATGAAGGTCAAGGAAGCAGATATCCTCATCGTGCCGGGCTACACCAATTCCGGCCCCGACCATTGGCAGAGCCGCTGGCAGTCGAAACTGTCGACGGCGCGCCGCGTCGAACAGGCCGAGTGGTCGAAGCCGGTTCGCGAGGACTGGACCGCGAGCGTCGCCAAGGCGGTCAACGAGGCCGAGCGGCCGGTCGTCCTGGTCGCGCATTCGCTCGGCGTCACCACTGCGGTGCAAGCCATTCCGCAATTCCGCAAGCCGATCGCCGGGGCCTTCTTCGTGGCACCTCCCGACGTCGCCAATCCCGAGATCAGGCCCAGGCACCTGATGACCTTCGGTCCCTACCCGCGTGAGCCGCTGCCCTTTCCCTCGATCGTGATCGCCAGCCGCAACGATCCGTTCTGCGCCTTCGATGTCGCCGAAGACATTGCCGGTGCATGGGGCTCACTATTCATCGATGCCGGCGAGACCGGTCATCTGAACGCGGATTCAGGCTTCGGGCCGTGGCCCGAAGGTTCAATGACCTTCGCCAAATTCCTGACGGATTTGAAACCCTGAGTTTCTTCAGGACCCAATCGAATCGCGGACGCTCTTGATCAGCGTTTTTGCGCCAAGCCCGATCAGCGAATGCTCGGAGCCCATGGCCAGCAGGCGATAGCCCATCGACACAACCCGGCCGGCAATTGCCGGCTCGACAACGTAGATCGCCGCATGTTTGCCGGCCTTGCGGGTGCGCTCGGCCACCGATGCCACCGTCTCCATCATGCTTTCCAGCGTCGAATTGACGGTCGCACCATTGCTCCAGGCGATCGAGAAATCCGATGGGCCGAGGAAGATGCCGTCGATGCCGGGCGTGTCGAGGATGCCGTCGAGCGCATCGAGGGCCGGACGCGTCTCGACCATGGCGAAGGCCATGGTGCGTTGGTTGGTGTCGCGCAGCCACTCGGCCTGGTCGCCCTTGCCGTGGCGTGGAAAAGCGTAAGTCGGCCCCCATGAGCGCTCGCCGAGCGGCGGGTATTTCATGGCGGCGGCGAACAGTTTTGCATCGGCAACCGAATTCACCATCGGCGCGATGACCGCCTCGGCGCCGAAATCGAGCGCGCGGCTTGCCATGTCGAAACGGCCAACAGGAATGCGCACCAGCGCCGGCTTGCCGGCAGCGAGCACCGGCACCAGGCCACGCAGCACGCTGTCTTCGTGATGGCCGCCATGCTGCATGTCGAGCGTGACGGCATCAAAGCCCTGCTTGGCGACGATCTCGACGGTCAAGGCATCCGGCACGCCGGACCATGCGGTGAACAACGTTTCGTCGGCCGCGAGGCGGGACTTCAGGGACATGGGTACTTTCCTTGTTAACTCCGGCAGTTTCAGCCGGAAATCGTGACAAAGGCAAAGAAAAACCGCCCGGATAGGCCGGGCGGTCGATTGGTCCAGCGTATGGCCGGGATCAGCGCATGGCCCGGATCAGGTGTTCTTGATCTGCTCGATCGCCTGCGCCATCAGTTCGTCCATGGTGCGGCGGATCTGGTGGTCCGACTGCTCGACGCCGGCCGCGTCGAAATCCCCGCGGATTTTGCGGAACACGTCGTGGTCGCCGGCTTCCTCGATGTCGGAGATAACCACTTCCTTGGCATAGGCGTCGGCATCAGCGCCGGACTTTCCGAGCTTTTCGGCGGCCCACAGGCCGAGCGCCTTGTTGCGGCGCGCCGAGGCCTTGAACCGAAGCTCCTCGTCGAATGCGAATTTACGCTCAAAGCCCTCTTCGCGGTCTTTCATGCTGCTCATGGCGTCCCTCCGGTCAAATTCGATTCGTTGGCGGTGAATATGTGCGTTGCCAAAGCACAAACCAAAAGGTCGCGGGCCGGTCAATACGCTTCATCGCATGCTGCGCTGCGGCATTTCAGTCCCGAAAGCGGTTGATTGGAAGGATTTGCCGATTGAGCAAACGATGTGATTGGGATAGACCCGGCATTGAACCCTACCGTAGCCGCACTATTTCAGGCAGACGGACAGGAAATGGTCTGATACCGCCTGTCCGGAACCCCAGAGAAAAATCCAGATGAAAAATCGCCGCCGCATTTATGAAGGCAAGGCCAAGATACTCTATGAGGGACCCGAACCGGGCACGCTTATCCAGTTCTTCAAGGATGACGCCACCGCGTTCAACAAGAAGAAGCATGAAGTCATCGACGGCAAGGGCGTCCTCAACAACCGCATTTCCGAGTACATCTTCAACCATTTGAACCGCATGGGGATCCCGACCCATTTCATCCGCCGGCTGAACATGCGCGAGCAGTTGATCAAGGAAGTCGAGATTATTCCGCTCGAAGTGGTGGTGCGCAATGTCGCCGCCGGTTCGCTGTCCAAGCGGCTCGGCATCGAGGAAGGCACCGTTCTGCCGCGCTCGATCATTGAATTCTATTACAAGGCCGACGCGCTTGACGATCCGATGGTGTCGGAAGAGCACATCACTGCGTTCGGCTGGGCGAGCCCGCAGGAGATCGACGACGTCATGGCGCTGGCCATCCGCGTCAACGACTTCCTCTCCGGCCTGTTCATGGGCGTCGGCATCCAGCTCGTCGACTTCAAGATCGAATGCGGCCGGCTGTTCGAGGGCGACATGATGCGCATTGTCGTCGCCGACGAGATCTCGCCGGATTCCTGCCGCCTGTGGGACGTGGCGACGCAGGACAAGCTCGACAAGGATCGTTTCCGCCGCGACATGGGCGGCCTCGTCGAGGCCTACCAGGAAGTTGCCCGCCGCCTCGGCATCATGAACGAGAACGAGCCGCCGCGCCCGACCGGCCCGGTGCTCGTCGCCTCGACCGACGGCCTCAAAGGCAAGCCGCACTGATCGCGGCTTGCGAACTGATAGTCAGAACAGGAGCATGTCCAGCGTGATCAAGGCCCGCATTACCGTCACCCTCAAGAACGGCGTGCTCGACCCGCAGGGCAAAGCGATAGAACACGCATTGTCGGGCCTTGGCTTCGGCGGCGTCGGCGCGGTGCGGCAGGGCAAGGTTTTCGACGTCGAACTGGCCGAAAGTGACAAGGCCAAGGCCGAAGCCGACCTCAAGGCCATGTGCGACAAGCTGCTGGCGAATACGGTGATTGAGAATTACGCGGTGGAGATCGCCTAAATTGAAATCAGCCGTCGTCCTCCTGCCCGGCCTCAATCGCGACCGCGACATGATCGCAGCGTTGACCAAGATTTCGGGAACACCGCCAATCACCGTCTGGCAGACCGACACCGAAATCCCCGATGTCGACCTGATCGCCATTCCAGGCGGCTTTTCCTTCGGCGACTATCTGCGCTGCGGCGCGATCGCGGCGCGCATGCCGGTCATGCGGGCTGTGGCCGAAAAAGCGGCCGCCGGCGTTACGGTCATCGGCGTCTGCAACGGTTTCCAGATCCTGGTCGAGGCCGGCCTGTTGCCGGGCGCCTTGATGCGCAACACCTCGCTGAAATTCGTCTGCCGGCAGGTGAAGCTCGAGATCACCAATGCCAACACCATGTTCACCCGCCGCTATCAGCCGGGCCAGATCATCCGCTCGCCGGTCGCGCATCATGACGGCAATTATTTCGCCGACGCCGACACGCTTGCCCGCCTCGAAGGCGAAGGCCAAGTGGTGTTCCGCTATGCCGAGGGCACCAACCCCAATGGCTCGATCAACGACATTGCCGGCATCGTCAACAGCCAAGGCAATGTGCTCGGGCTGATGCCGCACCCGGAAAACCTGATCGAAGCAGCCCATGGCGGCACCGACGGCCGCGGACTGTTCGAGAGCGCTCTCGGCATCGCCGCCTGACGATATCGAAGCGAACAGCTTGAAAACAGCCGGACATTCCTGTTTCTTTGGAGCAAGTCTGGTTCATTGGGGAGAGAGACGGTCATGAAACTCTATTCGCGGCCGTTGTCGCCCTACTCGTCGATCGTGCGGGCACTGGCCTACATCAAGGACGTACCACTCAAGATCATCGCGCCGCCGCCCGGTTTCCCCATCCCGGAAGAGTTTCGCGCCATCTCACCGATGAACCGGATTCCGGTGCTGATCACCGGCTCGGGCGAGACGATCGTCGAATCGGTGGTCATCGCCGAATATCTCGAGGAACGGTTCCCGGAACCGGCGCTGCTGCCCCCCGATTCCAAGGACCGCGCGCTGGTGCGTATGTTCGCCCGCATCACCGATCTCGATGTGCTGACACCGATGATGAAGCTTTTCGAGCTTCATTCCGTGCCGAAGCGAAACAATGCCGAGATCGACGCCCAGTTCGCCCGCCTACATCATGGACTGGCAGCGATCGAGGCCCGCATGGCGCAAGGGCCCTTCGCACTCGGCGACGACATTAGTTTCGCCGATGCCTGGCTGACGCCGACGCGGTTCATCTTCAACAATTTCCGGGCCATGACGGGACGCCACGACCTGCTCGATGCCTATCCCAAATTCGACGCCTACCAGCAGATCGCCTCGCAACACCCGGCATTGTCGAGGGTGTGGGGCGAGATGACCGATGGTTTGAAGATTTTTCTGTCCGAGCTTGAGATGGGTGCCGCTTGATTAAGTCGAAGACGATCGCGCTGGTCGCCGCGGCGGGCTTTGTGCTGGCATCTTGCCAGTCGACGCCAAAGAGCACGCCTGTTCCCTCAGGCAAAAGTGCTGCGCTGCTGGCCATGGAACAAGTGGCGATCGCTGCCCACAAATGCTGGATCGCCAGCAAGGACCCAGCCTTCAAACCGTACCAGATGGCCAATGAGCTGAATTCGTTCAGCGGCACGCCGCGTTTCCTGCTGGTGCCGGCCAAGCACTATGGCGGCAAACCTTTGCTGGTCGTGCAGGCGCAAGGCAATTCTAGCCGTGTCGACGTCTTCGGACCGCTGATGAACGATCCGCTCGGCGCCCGCATCGGCTCGGACATCGCTCGTTGGCAGACCGGCAATCCGGCCTGCGCCGCGACGGCCTAGCCCATGGGCCGCTTTCTGCAGATTGTGGGGCTGGTCATCGGTCTGGCCGGGCTCATCCTGCAGTTCTGCATCAGCATTCCGGCATCGATGGAAGCAGGCCGCAGCCTGCTTGGCTCCGTCATTTTCGTCTTCAGCTTCTTCACCATCTTGACCAACATCGGCGCGGTGCTGGTGTACATGTCGCTGCTGTCACCCACCTTCTATGCCTGGGTGCCGGCCTTTGCAGGCGCGCGGATGCGGGCCGGCGTTGCCGCTTCGATCGCGCTGGTTTTTATCATCTATGCAACGGTCCTGGCACAACTCTGGCAGCCGCAGGGGCTGTTCCTGCTCTGCGACGTCCTGCTGCATTATGTGACGCCGGTGCTCTTCGTGCTGTGGTGGTTGATATCGGGCGCTGACGGCAGGACGCGCTGGAGCGACATTTCCTGGTGGGTGATCTATCCCATCGCTTATCTGGTCTATGCGCTGGTGCGGGCGCCGTTTGCCGGCGAGGTGCCCTACCCTTTCCTGGACATCGCCAAGAACGGCGCGACCAGCGTCGTCATCTCGGCCGCAGCCATCACCGGACTTTTCCTCGTGCTGTGCGTGGTCGCCGTCCTTGCGGACCATGGCATTGCTCGCACCAGGGCATCGAGCGTCCGTTAGAACTGTGCGGACGTCCTGTCCGCATTTCCAGGGACCATTATCTTTCCCAAAAACCGGTTCCCACTTTTGGGATCACGGTCAGTCCCAGAACGGCCTGATGCCCTCGCGGTGGGCATCGCAGCGCGAGATGCCGATATCCTTGAGCTGGTCGTCGGTCATCTCCAGCAGCGCCAACCGGCTGCGGCGGCGATCCAGCAGGTTGTCGATCCATCTTGCCAGCGACCTCAGCACGCGCACAAGGCGGCTGACAAAGCCGCGCTGAACCGACGGGCGTATCGATTGGCCTGATAATGCAGCGCTCGAATGACGTATTGTCGCGATTGTATTCATTTTCTTTCTGCCGACGTTCTAAATTGTACCCTTTTTTGCACGCGATTGATATGTATTGACTCATGTGCCGGTGCAATATAGAAAATTGTCACCATGACAAATTGGCTTCCAGATCTCACTGCCGGCTCCGGCCCGCTGTATCAGCGGCTGGCGGATTCCATCGAGACGGACATCGATCGCGGCGTGATCGATGCCGGCGCAAAGCTGCCGCCGCAACGCGACCTCGCCTACGACATCGGCACCACCGTCGGCACGGTCGGCCGGGCCTATCAATTGCTGCGCGAGCGTGGGCTGGTGAGCGGCGAAGTCGGGCGTGGAACCTATGTGCTCGGCCAGCGCGCGAAGCCGGATTTTCCGGCTCCGGACGTCGGCGGCGAAGGCACACGCTATATCGATGCGCCTAAAGGCAAGTTGCGTTTCGACAGCACCGCAGCACCCGATATCGGCCAGGGCGACATCGTCGCCGGTGTCCTGTCGCGCACGGCGCAGGACCATCCACATGAGATTTCAAGCTACACGCGGGATTTTCCCGACCGCTGGTACGAAGCCGGCGCCCGCTGGTTGGCGCGCAATTCGTTTCGTCCGAGTGCCGACACCGTCGTTCCCACGCTCGGCACCCATGCGGCGGTGATGGCGGCAATCGCGGCGCTCACCATGCCTGGCGACTATGTTGCCTTCGAGCACCTCACCTACTCGCAGATTTCCCGCAGTGCCGGCCTGATCGGCAGGCGCACCGCGCTGGTGGCATCGGACGAGGAAGGCATCGATCCGCAGGATTTCGAGCGCGTCTGCGCGCAAAAGCATCCCAAGATGATCTTCCTGATGCCGACTGCGCAGAATCCGACGCTGGCCACCTTGTCGGCGGCGCGCCGCGAGGCGATCGCCCATGTCGCACGCGAATACAACGTCGTCCTCATCGAGGACGACCTCTATGGCAATCTGACCGATGATCCGACACCATTGCTGGCCGAGTATGCGCCTGAACGCACCATTGTCGCGGGCGGCCTGTCGAAGTCGGTCGCAGCCGGTGTACGCGGCGGCTGGCTTTCTTGCCCGCCCGCCTACCGCCACCGCATCCGTGTCGCCCACAAGATGATGACCGGCGGCATGCCCTTCCTGCTGGCGGAGGTGAATACAAGGCTGGTGCTGTCAGGTCAGGCGGATGAGATACGCAAGCGCAGCATCGCCGAAATCGGCGCCCGCATCGCCATCGTGCGCGAGACTTTGGCCGGCTTCGCGTTCAAGTCGCATGACAGGGTGCCCTTTGTCTGGCTGACCCTGCCCGACCCCTGGCTTTCCGGCACCTTCAAGAACGCCTGCCTTGAGCACGGCGTGCTGATCGACGACGAGGACGAGTTCAAGGCCGGCCGCTCCGAGCAGGTTTTCCATGGCGTCCGCTTTGGCGTTTCGCAGCCGAGACAGCGCGAGGACATAGCCGAAGGCGTCGCGGCGATCCGGCGACTTCTCGATGAAGGCCGCGCCGGCTACGACAGCTTCTCCTGACACTGCGTGGCTTTGTCCGGTTTTCCGTCGTTTTTCGTCAATCCATGGGTGTATCGGCCGCAAGGCTTGCGATAAGACGGGACTCAAAATCCCAACGTCCCGGATATAAATCGCCGCCCATGACCATTTCCAATTCCGTGCCGATCACCCCTGAGCTCATTGCCTCACACGGGCTCAAGCCCGACGAGTATCAGCGCATCCTCGATCTTGTCGGGCGCGAGCCGAGCTTCACCGAACTCGGCATCTTCTCGGCGATGTGGAATGAGCACTGCTCCTACAAATCCTCGAAGAAGTGGCTGCGCACGCTGCCAACCACCGGTCCGCAAGTCATCCAGGGGCCGGGCGAGAATGCCGGCGTGGTCGACATCGGCGACGGCGACTGCGTCGTCTTCAAGATGGAGAGCCATAACCACCCGTCCTATATCGAGCCTTACCAGGGCGCGGCGACCGGCGTCGGCGGCATATTGCGCGACGTCTTCACCATGGGCGCGCGGCCGATCGCGGCGATGAATGCGCTGCGCTTCGGCTCGCCTGACCATCCCAAGACCCGGCATCTCGTTTCAGGCGTGGTTTCCGGCGTCGGCGGCTATGGCAACGCCTTCGGCGTGCCGACAGTCGGTGGCGAGGTCAATTTCGACGCCCGCTACAATGGCAACATCCTGGTCAACGCCTTTGCGGCGGGCCTTGCCAAGACCGATGCGATCTTCCTGTCGGAAGCCAAGGGCGTCGGCCTGCCGGTCGTCTATCTCGGCGCCAAGACCGGCCGCGACGGCGTCGGCGGCGCCACCATGGCGTCGGCTGAATTCGACGACAAGATCGATGAGAAGCGCCCGACAGTGCAGGTCGGCGATCCCTTCACCGAAAAGTGCCTGCTGGAAGCCAGCCTCGAACTGATGGCCTCGGGCGCCGTCATCGCCATCCAGGACATGGGTGCCGCCGGCCTCACCTGCTCGGCGGTCGAAATGGGCGCCAAGGGCGACCTCGGAATCGAGCTCGATCTCGACAAGGTTCCGGTGCGCGAAGAGCGCATGAGCGCCTACGAGATGATGCTGTCGGAAAGCCAGGAGCGCATGCTGATGGTGCTGCGCCCGGAAAAGGAAAAGGAAGCCGAGGCGATCTTCCACAAATGGGGGCTCGATTTCGCCATCGTCGGCAAGACCACCGACGATCTGCGCTTCCGCGTTCTGCACCAGGGCGACGAGGTCGCCAACCTGCCGATCAAGGATCTTGGCGACAAGGCTCCGGAATATGATCGGCCGTGGACCGAACCGAAGAAGCCGGCGCCGCTGGCCGCCAATGACATTCCGCAAGCCGACGTTGCCGACGCGCTGCTGAAGCTGCTCGGCGGGCCGGACCTTTCGTCGCGGCGTTGGGTGTGGGAACAGTATGACACGTTGATCCAGGGCAATTCGCTGCAGCTTCCAGGCGGCGATGCCGGCGTGGTCCGGGTCGAAGGCCATGCGACCAAGGCGCTCGCCTTCTCGTCCGACGTGACGCCGCGCTATTGCGAGGCCGACCCTTATGAGGGCGGCAAGCAGGCGGTGGCCGAATGCTGGCGCAACTTGACCGCCACCGGCGCTCTGCCGCTGGCCGCCACCGACAACCTCAATTTCGGCAACCCGGAACGGCCCGAGATCATGGGCCAGCTGGTCGGCGCGGTGAAAGGCATAGGCGACGCCTGCCGTGCGCTTGGCTTCCCTATCGTCTCCGGCAATGTCTCGCTCTACAACGAGACCAACGGCCAGGGCATCCTGCCAACCCCGACTATCGGCGGCGTCGGGCTGATCGCCGACTGGTCGAAGATGGTGCGGACCGGCTTTGCGGCCGAGGGCCAGATGATCCTGCTGGTCGGCGCGCCGGGCTCCTGGGGAACGCATCTCGGTCAATCGGTCTATTTCAGGGACATACACGGCCGCACGGATGGCCCGCCGCCGCCGGTCGACCTCGATCACGAAAAGCGCGTCGGCGACCATGTGCGCGCGCTCATCGCATCCGGTGTCGTCACGGCGGCGCACGACGTTTCCGATGGCGGTGTCGCCGTTGCACTTGCCGAAATGGCGATGGCGTCCGGTATCGGCGCCACCGTTCCCGGGCTTGTCGGCACCGACCCGATCCCGGTCTGGTTCGGCGAGGATCAGGGCCGTTATCTCCTGACGCTGTCGATCGATCCGCATGGTGACGAATGGGACGCCATTCGCAAGCAGCAGGGCGAACTCGGCATCTTCGCGCCGTGGATCGGCTCGACCGGGGGCAACGCGCTGAAGCTTGGCGACGCCAGGGCAATCCCGGTCAGCGAACTCTCCGCGGCGCACGAAGGCTGGTTCCCCCGCTTCATGGACCAGGCCAGTTGACGAGAGCATGATCCCGAAAAGTGGGAACGGTTTTTCGGGAAACTCATGATCAATCACAGGAAACTGGCTGCCCGGGCGCTGCTTGCAGTCGTCTTCTGGCCGTCGTTGTTCTTCTTCTGGTTCCTGGGACCGTTCGTCTTTTCCTGCTGTCGACAACCTCAAGCGAGGTGTGCATGCGGCTGGAAACGCGCGCGGAGTTCCTTGCCGCGGCCAATGGCGCCATCCCCATGCTCATCGCGCAGAATCTCATCTACGCGGTCCCGATCGTCTGCCTGGTTCTGTGGGACCGCCTGGCGCCGGATCCGGCACGGGCAAGGCACATTGTCACCTGCATCAAGCTTTTTGCCAGCGCGGTGGTCGTAGGCGCGATGTGGGAGTACGGCTCGTCGCTCATCTGCGACGGCTATGGCGAGGGGTTCTTCTCGCCAGCTTGGCAAATGACGAGTTACCTTCCCATTGTCAGTCTCGTGCTCAACGTGCCGCTCTACGTGCTGGCCTTCAGCCTTGGCCGCGCCTTCTCGACACGCGAGGACATTGCCGAGGATGAAGCAAGCCCACCGGTCTAGTCTTTCTCTGAAGCCATCGAACCGTCTTGCCGTTGGTGGGACAGAACGGCTTCAATCCGGACCGGAAAGGCTTTAGGCTCGCCCGACTCTCATCTTATGGCCGGCTGCCGGCCGCTCGAAACAGGATTTTGCCATGGCAATGGATGCCCACGACATCGAAAAACTGATCAAGGACGGCATTCCGGACGCCAAGGTGACGATCCGCGATCTCGCCGGCGACGGCGACCATTATGCGGCCGAGGTGGTGGCCGAGAGCTTTCGAGGGAAAAGCCGCGTGCAGCAGCACCAGATGGTCTATGACGCGCTGAAAGGAAATATGGGTGGCGTGCTGCACGCACTGGCGCTGCAGACCAGCGTTCCTGACTGAGCCGCACCGGAACAACCGCAACCACGCGGATCAGTGTCGAGAGAACCGCTTGGCCCAACACGGCTCATCCTTTGCGCCATTTCAGCCACGGCACGGCTAACGTCTTGTTTCGAGCAATCGTTGGGTTTATTTGAAGGGATATGTTTCGAGCCTGACTCCCACAGGCGGGAAAGGATTTTCCATGAGCGGTATCAACGACTACATCGACAATGAAGTGAAGGGCAACGACGTCGTCCTTTTCATGAAGGGCACGCCCGGTTTCCCGCAATGCGGATTTTCCGGCCAGGTCGTCCAGATCCTCGACTATATCGGCGCCGACTACAAAGGCGTGAACGTTCTGGACTCGGCTGAACTGCGCCAGGGCATCAAGGAATATTCCAACTGGCCGACGATCCCTCAGCTCTACGTCAAGGGCGAATTCGTCGGCGGCTGCGATATCATCCGCGAGATGTTCCAGGCCGGTGAGTTGCAGACATTCCTCGTCGAGAAGGGCGTCAGCGTCAAAGGCGCCGCCTGATTTCTGTTTGTGCATATTGCCATCCGAAGGTTGATTTTGATTTTCGGGGTCGTGCACAAAGGCGCCGGGAGCAGCCCACCTCGGCAATTTTCATGTCCTGAACCCAGGACCAAGACGAGCCAATGCGCCGGCCCGCCGGCGCATTTTCGTTTGAAAGATCGGACTTGCCGTGGACCAGTCAAAACCAGAGCCGCAATCGGCAAGCAAACTGCCCATTCCGCGCTGGGAGTTCATCGCCCTGTGCGCGGCGCTGATGGCGCTGAACTCGCTGGCCATCGATATCATGCTGCCCGCGCTGCAGCAGATCGGCGCCTCGCTCGGCGTCGAAAATGAAAACCACCGGCAGTACGTCATAACGGCCTACATTCTGGGCTTCGGCGGCGGACAGCTGTTCTTCGGGCCGATCTCGGATCGCTTCGGGCGTCGCGCACCGCTGGTCGCCGGGCTGGTGATTTATGTCGCCGCGGCGGCGGCTGCCGCCATTGCGCCAAGCTTTGAAACACTTCTGCTGTGCCGAGCCGTGCAGGGCATCGGTGCAGCCGCCACCCGCGTCATCGCCGTCTCGATCGTGCGCGATACGTTCGACGGCCGGCGCATGGCCGAGGTGATGTCGCTGATCTTCATGGTGTTCATGGCGATACCGGTCATTGCTCCCGGCATCGGCCAGTTCATCATGCTGTTTGCGACCTGGCATTGGATCTTCGTCACCATGGCCGTCGGTGCGCTCCTCGTCTCGGCCTGGTCGCTGCTGCGCCTTCCTGAAACGCTGCATCCCGAACATCGCCGGCCGCTGACCGTGAACTCGATTGTCGGCGGGTTTCGCATCGTGCTCACCAACCGCATTGCGATCTGCTATGCCTTCGCCAGCACCTTCATCTTCGGCGCCATGTTCGGCTTCATCGCTTCGGCGCAGCAGATCTATGTGGACATCTTCCATGTCGGGGAGATGTTCCCGGTCATCTTCGCCGGGGTTGCGGGCGTGCTCGCCTTCTCCAACTTTCTGAATTCGCGCCTTGTCGGCCGCATCGGCATGCGCCGCCTGTCGCAGAGCGCGTTGCTGCTGTTCCTGGTCATCAGCCTTGCCTGGCTGGTCGTTTCGCTGGAAATGAAGATGCCGCTCTGGCTGTTCATCACCTTCTTTGCCTGTGCCATGCTTCCGTTCGGTGCGCTCGGCGCGAACTTCAACGCGCTGGCCATGGAACCGCTCGGACAACTGGCCGGCACGGCGTCGTCGATCCTCGGTTTCATGCAGACGTTTCTCGGCGGCATTCTCGGCACGTTGATCGGTCAGGCCTTCAACGGCACGGTGACGCCGCTGGCCGCCGGCTTCTGCAGTGTCTCGGTCGCGGCGCTGCTGATGATCTTCATCGCCGAGCGCGGCAAGATGTTCCAGCCACAGAACCCGCCCGTTTCAGGGCACATCACCGACTTGCATTAGGACGCACCTTCAAGAGTTGCCGTGAACCGAGGGGCAAGCATGCGCCCTGCGATTGCTTCACCCATGCTGTCCGAAAAAGGCAATGGCAGAGCGTCATCAAGTGCCCTGAGGATGGATGCCACGAAGGCCCTGCTGCGCTGGGCATCGGTTCCCAGATCGGAATATGTGGCGCGAGGTTTGCCAATCAGTGTGCCGTTGCGGCGAAGCGAGAACCGCAGTGTCAGGGACATGCCCGCGGTTCCGGGTGGCGGTTTCCAGCAGGCATAGATAGCGTCCGACATCTCCCTTATCGTATCGACGGGATCGGAACTGCGACAGCTGCGCTCTTGCGATCTTGCTTCCTGGGAACTGGCAAACAGAGCGGCGGCAAGAGCCGTGGCGACAAATGCGAACCGAGGTTTCATTCGAGAGCCTCCGGATTTGCGTGAAATTGCACCGCTCCTTCGGCTAACGCAGCAATTAATCCTGTGCCGCCCAGAGTTCGCGGCGCAATTCGTGCCAGCTTTCGCGATCGGGCGCGACAAGCAGGCCGCCGCCGAGATGCGAGGGCAGATAGGTGCTGCCGTCGAAGCGCGCCGCGTGGCCGCCGGCCTCGGCATGGATCAGCACGCCGGCCAGATGATCCCACGGCATCAGCTTGTTGTAGACGACGAAGTGGGCATGGCCGCTCGCCAACAGGCGGTATTCGTGCGCGGCGCAGCGATAGGCGAATTGCGACAGGATCTTCGTCTGGTTGCGCGCCAGCCGCGACCGCTCCGGCTCGGCCATATATTGCCAGGAGACGGAGCCGGTCATCTGCGCGATCGGCGCAGGTGCCGCGACATGCACCTTCTCCAGGCTGCCATGCGCATGCCGGATATGGCTGCCAGCGCCCCTGGCACTGATCAGCCAGTCCTTGCCGACGGGATCGTGGATGATGCCGGCAACCGTCTCGCCCTGGACCACGACCGCCAGCATGACGCCGAACAGCGGCACGCCGGAGGCGAAGTTGAAAGTGCCGTCGACCGGATCGATGACGAAGGCCAGATCGGCATCGCCCAGACCATCGAGCAGTGCCGGATTGTCGGAACAGGCCTCCTCGCCGACGATCATCGCCTGGGGATAGCGCTCGCGCAGCCGCGCGGCGATCAGCCGCTCGGCATTGACGTCGGCTTCGGTCACCAGGTCGGCAGCCGACGTCTTCTGGCGGATGTCGCCCTCACCAAGCCGGCGAAAGCGCGGCATGATCTCGGTCAGCGCCGCCTCGGCCAGAATGCCGGCCAGCCAGTCGATCGCGGTGTCGTCAAATGTCATCGGAAATATCTTGCCTTGTGCTGAGGGTCTCATTGAGCGCAGCGAAGTCGAACAGCTTTCTGTCGAGCAGATGCGATGGCCTGCTGTTCGACAGCGCGCGCAGCATCGTATCCTTGCGGCCCGGCATGCGCTTTTCCAGGTCCTCGAGCATCGCCTTCATGGCGTTGCGCTGAAGACCTTCCTGGCTGCCGCAGAGATCGCAGGGAATGATCGGGAAATGCATGGCGGCGGCGAATTTTTCCAGATCGGCCTCGGCGCAGTAGCTCAATGGCCGCAGCACCATGACGTCGCCCTCGTCGTTGAGCAGTTTTGGCGGCATGGCGGCGAGACGGCCGCCATGGAAGAGATTCATGAAGAAGGTTTCGAGAATGTCCTCGCGATGGTGGCCGAGCACCAGCGCCGAGCACCCCTCCTCGCGCGCAATGCGGTAGAGATGGCCCCGCCTGAGGCGCGAGCAGAGCGAGCAATAGGTGCTGCCCGCAGGAAGCTTGTCGGTGACGACGGAATAGGTGTTCTGATACTCGATCCGGTGGGCAATGCCGTGGCTGTCGAGATAGTCCGGCAGGATATGTTTGGGGAAATTGGGCTGGCCTTGGTCGAGATTGCAGGCCAGAAGATCGACCGGCAAGAGCCCGCGCCATTTAAGGTCGAGCAGCACCGCGAGCAGGCCGTAGGAATCCTTGCCGCCAGACAGGGCAACGAGCCAGCGCTGGCCGGGCGTGACCATCGAGAAATCGTCGATCGCCTGCCGGGTCAGCCGCAGCAGCCGCTTGCGCAATTTGTTGAATTCGACCGAGGACGGCACGTCGGCGAACAGCGGATGGAAGCCGCCTTCGCTGTCGGCGATCGGTTCGATGTCTGGAAGCATGTTCATGGCATGTCGCTTTCAGTGGCCCAGAGCGCCGGATTAGCGGACATGACCGACAAAGAAAAGGCCGCCTCGACAGGCGGCCTTTGCTTGGTATCGCAGAACGCGCTCGTTTAGCGCGAATAGAATTCGACGACCAGGTTCGGTTCCATCTGCACGGCGAACGGAACGTCCGCAAGGCCAGGGATGCGCGAGAAGGTCGCGACCATCTTGTTGTGATCGGCTTCGATGTAGTCCGGCACGTCGCGCTCGGCGAGACCGACCGCTTCCAGAATGATGACCAGCTGCTTGGACTTTTCGCGCACTTCGACGACATCGCCCGGCTTGCAGCGATACGAGCCGATATTGACACGCTTGCCGTTGACGTTGACGTGGCCGTGGTTGACGAACTGACGGGCGGCGAAAATGGTCGGCACGAACTTGGCGCGGTAGACGACCGCGTCGAGACGCGATTCGAGCAGGCCGATCAGGTTCTCCGAGGTGTCGCCCTTGCGGCGGTCAGCCTCTTCATAGACCTTGCGGAACTGCTTTTCCGAAACATCGCCATAGTGACCCTTCAGCTTCTGCTTGGCGCGCAGCTGCAGGCCGAAATCGGAAAGCTTGCCCTTGCGGCGCTGGCCATGCTGGCCAGGACCGTATTCACGCTTGTTGACCGGGGACTTCGGGCGGCCCCAGATATTTTCGCCGAGACGGCGGTCGATCTTGTACTTCGCGGATTCGCGCTTGCTCATCGCATTCCCTTTTCAAAACAATACACCCGGAACCTCATGGTCCGGGTGAAGGAAACGCGCCCTCCTCTGGCCTCCGTTTTCGAGACCTGACAGGGTTTTCCCACGCAACGCGGCGGAAAACCCACGGGACACGTCAGTTCAAACAAGATAGTAGAATTGGATTTCCACGCATCTTGCGCACATAAAGAAAACCACCGGGCATTGCGGCCCGGTGTTGGGGCGCTGATTAAACGGAGATTTAACCGGTGTCAAGCTTGTGGCTGGCGTAGGCCATGGCGACGATATAGCGTCTCTGGGTTGAGTGCAGTGCCGGATGTGGCGGGAGGTTGCGCCAGCGGCATCAGGAAGGGACCGGAGCAGAGGAGCTACATTCGCATGAAGAAATTCTTCCTTACCCTGACAGGAGCCGCTGTGTTGGCGGGATCCATGGCGGTCCTGACACCGGAGCCGGCGGAGGCCAGGCATTGGCAAGGACACCGGCATCACCAGGCTTGCCGCATCGTGATCAAGAAGAAGGTTATCTGGCGGCACGGCCACAAGAAGGTCATACGCTACAAGATCAAGCGCTGCAGCGGGCGCTGGTAGGCTCCTATCCGGTCTCAGGCGGCCGATATCATTTCAAAGCCCGCGGTCTTGGCCGCGGGCTCTTTGATTCCGGATGCTTAACCCTTAGTCTTTCGACTTCTTCTCCGGCAGGCCCTTGCGCTTCGTCTCGGCGAATTCCTCGAGCTGCTTTTCGCTCATCGATTCGTACATTCCCTTGGAAGCGCCCTGGAGTTCGCTCTTCTTGGTCTCGCCGCGCTTGGCCGACAGAGCCGCGCCGGCGGCTTTCTGCTGGGCTTTCGAGGTGGCTGGCATGGCTCTTTCTCCCGTTAGAATCTGGAGAAAAACGCAACGACTGCCGTGATGTTCCGCTTCGGAATCACGACATCGCCAGCCCGAAGCCCTGTATTAGGCGACGGGTCGGAAAATCGGCTCTTTTCGATGTGAAGACGGCAAGGTCGGGGCCTTCAGGCAGCATCTCGCCACGACCGCTCGGATCGATGTCGGCGAGAAGCGACAGCGCCCGGCGCGCGATCGCTTCAGCGGGGTCGAGCCAATCGACCGGCCAGGGCGCCGTCTTGCGCATGCGATTGGCCAGAAAGGGGTAGTGTGTGCAGGCGAGCACGACGATATCCGTACGCAGCGCATCATGTTCGACGAAGCACGGCGTAATCTCGGTGCGCACGGCTTCTTCATCGACGAAGCCCTCACGCATGTAGATCTCAGCCAGTCCCGCCAGCCTGTCGCTGCCCACCAGGCGGACATGGCATTTCTGCGCCCATTTGCTGATCAGGTCGCGCGTGTATTGGCGCTTGACGGTGCCAGGCGTCGCCAGCACCGAAACCAGCCCTGAGCGCGTGCGTTCCGCCGCCGGCTTGATCGCAGGCACCATGCCGACGAAAGGATGCTCGGGAAATCTATCGCGCAACGCATCGATCACCAACGTCGAGGCGGTGTTGCAGGCGATGACGGAAATGGCCGGCGCAAAGCGCTCCAGCAGTTTGCCGAACAATTCGAGTATATGCGCCCTCAGCGCCGGCTCTTCCCAAGCGCCGTAGGGAAACGCAGCGTCGTCGGCGACATAGATGAAGCGGCGGTCGGGCATCAGCACGCGTGCCTCGCGCAGCACGGTAAGCCCGCCGATGCCCGAATCGAACATCAGGATCGGCCGCTCAGTCATTGTCGGTTCCTTTTCCGCCAAGCGGCGGTATGTCATCGTCCTTGCCGGTGTCGGCAAAGCGCGCCGCCTCCGCCTTGCGGGCACGCGCGGCGGCCGCGGGCAAGCGCCGCGGATCGTCGCCAGGGGACCCGTCGCCGCGCGGCATCGCCGGAGAAAACCTGTCGAGCGACGAGATGATGCCGCGCAGCACCTTGAGCTCCGGTTCGGCAAAGCCGGGGCGTGTGAGCACCGCGCGCAGATTGTCGACCATTTTCGGCTTCTTCGGCGCCGGCCGGAAATAGCCGCGCGCTTCCAATGCGCCTTCCAGATACGCAAACAGGCCGTGCAATTCTTCCTTGCTTGCCGGCTTCATGTCCGGGCCGGAAAAATTGGTCTTGGTCTCATCTTCCAGGCCGGACTTCATCCATTCATAGGACATCAGCAGCGCGGCCTGGGCGATGTTGAGCGAGGAGAAATCGGGATCGACCGGGAAAGTGACGATCTCGTCGGCCAAGCCGACCTCGTCATTGTAGAGGCCGAAGCGTTCGCGTCCGAACAGGATGCCAGTGCGTTGTCCCATTGCATGATGGGTCCGAAGCATCCTGCCCGCCTCCACCGGCCCGCGCACGGATTTGAAGCCGTCGCGCTGCCTGGCCGTGGTTGCGAAGACAAAATTCAAGTCGGCGAGCGCCGAGGCCAGGTCGTCGAACACTCTCACGGCGTCGATGACATGGTCGGCGCGGCTGGCCGCCGCGCGTGCCTTCTCGCTCGGCCAACCATCACGCGGGTTGACCAGGCGCAGCTCCGACAGACCGAAATTGGCCATGGCGCGCGCGACCATGCCGATGTTCTCGCCAAGCTGCGGCTCGACGAGGATGATCGCCGGGCCGGCGACTGCAATGCTATCGGGATCTTTGATGACGGGCATGATTGTCAATGAACTGCTGTTTGCGGCATTTCAGCGTCCCTGCCATATTCGGCCGGGAAAATGAAGCATTCGCAAATGACGACGGCTCTGGCCTCCAATTCGTGACCGATCGCCGTTTGCGTGGCCAAAAGCGCTTTGATATACGGGCGACATCTCCCGGCCCAACGCCACGCGGGCAAGGCCGTCCCATATCCCAGCAACGAGGCATTCTTTCATGGCGAAGATCAAGGTGGCGAACCCGGTCGTCGAACTCGACGGCGACGAGATGACCCGCATCATCTGGCAGTTCATCAAGGACAAGCTGATCCACCCTTATCTCGACCTCAAGCTTGAATATTACGACCTCGGCATCGAGCATCGCGACGCCACCAACGACCAGGTGACCATCGATTCGGCCAACGCCATCAAGAAACACGGCGTCGGCGTGAAATGCGCGACGATCACGCCCGACGAACAGCGCGTCGAGGAGTTCAAGCTGAAGAAGATGTGGAAGTCGCCGAACGGCACCATCCGCAACATCCTCGGCGGCACCATCTTCCGCGAGCCGATCATCATGAAGAACGTGCCGCGCCTGGTGCCCGGCTGGACCAAGCCGATCATCGTCGGCCGTCATGCCTTCGGCGACCAGTACCGCGCCACCGATTTCCGCTTCCCCGGCAAGGGCAAGCTGACCATCAAGTTCGTGGGTGAGGACGGCCAGGTGATCGAGCACGATGTGTACGACGCGCCCGGCGCCGGTGTCGCCATGGCCATGTACAATCTCGACGACTCGATCCGCGAGTTTGCCCGCGCCTCGCTGAACTACGGCCTGCTGCGCAACTATCCGGTCTATCTGTCGACCAAGAACACTATCCTCAAGGCCTATGACGGCCGCTTCAAGGACATCTTCCAGGAGGTCTACGAGGCTGAATTCGAGGCCGAGTTCAAGTCGAAGAAGCTGTGGTACGAGCACCGCCTGATCGACGACATGGTGGCCTCCGCCCTGAAATGGTCGGGCGGCTATGTCTGGGCCTGCAAGAACTATGACGGTGACGTGCAGTCCGACACGGTTGCTCAGGGTTTCGGCTCGCTCGGCCTGATGACATCGGTGCTGATGACACCGGACGGCAAGACCGTGGAAGCCGAAGCCGCGCATGGCACCGTCACCCGCCATTATCGCCAGCATCAGAAGGGCGAGGAAACCTCGACCAATTCGATCGCCTCGATCTTCGCCTGGACGCGCGGCCTCGCGCACCGCGCCAAGCTCGACGACAATGCCGACCTGAAGCGTTTCTCCGAAACGCTGGAAAAGGTCTGCATCCAGACGGTCGAGTCCGGCTTCATGACCAAGGACCTGTCGCTCTTGATCGGCCCCGACCAGCCCTGGCTGTCGACCACCGGTTTCCTCGACAAGATCGACGAGAACCTGCAGAAGGCGATGGCCTGACAAGTAAGCAAGATGGGCAAGCCCATCGTCTACGGGGCGGAGTACAGCGTCTATCTACGCATCGTCCGCCTCGTACTCGCGGAAAAAGGCATCGACTACGAGCTTGTGCCGGTCGATGTCTTTGCCGCCGATGGCGTTCCCGCCTGGTATTTCGAGCATCATCCGTTCGGCCGCATCCCGGCCTTCGAGCATGACGGGTTTCGCCTCTTCGAGACAAGCGCGATTGCGCGCTATGTCGAGGAGGCGTTCGACGGGCCGACGCTGCAGCCTGCCGACGCGCGCGGCCGCGCCAGGATGGGCCAGATCATCGGCATGCTCGACGCCTATGGCTATCGCGCGATGGTCTGGGATGTTGCCGTCGAGCGGCTGGAGAAAGAGGCCCCCGACGAGGCGCTGATCGCCAGCGGGCTGCGCCAGGCCGAAACGGTGCTCGGGGTGCTTACCTCACTCAAGGCTCCCGGACCGTGGCTGCTCGGCGACCAGCTCACGCTGGCCGACCTGCACGCGGCACCCATCATCGCCTATTTCCTCAATGTCGCCGAAGGGCAAGGCCTGTTGGCACGGTTCGCGGACATCCAGGACTGGTATGCGCGCATTGCGGCTCGGCCGAGCTTCGTGCGGACTGAACAAGCCCGCGATAAGTATTGAGAGGCCTGCGGGACAGCGCCCCCCTCTGTCCTGCCGGACATCTCCCCCACGAGTGGGGAGATTGGCAGCGTCCGCTAAGGCGCCTATTCCGGCGCGGTTTTATTTCCACGTGGGAGATTGGCGAAAGCCGACGCGACGTCCGATCTCCCCCCAAGTGGGGGAGATGTCCGGCAGGACAGAGGGGGGCGCTGGCCCTCCAACCGTTGCTATAAATTCAGCCCACTAGCCTACGCCGCTTCGAGTGCCGCCCTCACCGCTGCAATCGCATCATCGGCCTTGGAAGCGTCGGGGCCACCGGCCTGGGCCATGTCGGGCCGCCCGCCGCCGCCCTGCCCGCCCAATGCGGCGGAGGCCACGCGGACAAGGTCGACGGCGCTGAAGCGGCCGATGAGGTCGTCGGTGACGGCCACCACGACGCTTGCCTTGTTGTCTTCGCCGGCGCCGACGAAGACGACGACGCCGGAGCCGAGCGAGCTCTTGCCGGCATCGGCCAGCGGCTTCAAATCCTTCGGCGAGACACCGGAGACCGTCTTGCCGAGGAAGCCGACACCGGCGACCGTCTCATTGGCGGCTGGAGCATCGGCTGACGATCCCCCGCCCAGCGCCAGCTTCTTGCGCGCCTCGGTCAATTCCTTCTCGAGCTTCTTGCGCTCTTCGAGCAGCGTCTCGACGCGCGCCGGCACATCGGCCGGCGAAATCTTGAGCACGGCCGCCGTCGCCTTCAAACGCCGGTCCTGCTCGTCGAGATGTTTGCGCGCGGCTTCGCCGGTCAGCGCCTCGATGCGGCGCACGCCGGCGGCGACCGCGCTGTCCGACACGACACGCACCAGGCCGATATCGCCGGTCGCCCGGACATGCGTGCCACCGCAGAGCTCGACCGAATAGGGCCGGTTGGCCTTGGCGCCGTGCACCCCGGTGCCCATGGACACGACGCGCACTTCGTCACCATACTTCTCGCCAAACAGCGCCATGGCGCCTTCGGCAATGGCATCGTCGACCGACATCAGGCGCGTGGACACCGGGCTGTTCTGCACGACGATCTCGTTGGCCATGCGCTCGACCTCTTCGAGGTCCTCCGATGAAATGGGTTTGTTGTGCGAGATGTCGAAGCGCAGGCGCTCGGGCGCCACCAGCGAGCCCTTCTGCGCGACATGGCTGCCCAGCACCTCGCGCAGCGCCTCATGGATCAAATGCGTCGCGGAATGGTTGGCGCGCAACCTGGAGCGGCGCGCATGATCTACCTTCAGTTCGACGGCGGCGCCCGTCTTGACCGTGCCGCTGGCAACCTTGCCGATATGCACGAACAGCCCGTCGGCCTTTTTCTGCGTATCGGAAACCTCGATCGAGAAGCCCTCGCCTGAAATAACGCCGGTGTCGCCCATCTGGCCGCCGGACTCGGCATAGAACGGCGTCTGGTTGACGACGATCGCCACTGCGTCACCCTTGCCGGCGCTGTCGACGGTCTTGCCGTCCCTGACCAGCGCCTGGATGATGCCTTCGGCAGCTTCAGTCTCATATCCGAGGAACTCGGTGGCGCCGGCCTTCTCGCGCACGGAGAACCAGATGGTCTCGGTCGCCGCGTCGCCGGACCCAGCCCAGTGCTTGCGCGCCTCGGCCTTCTGCTGCTCCATCGCATTGGTGAAGCCGGCAAGATCGACAGAGATGCTGCGCTGGCGCAGCGCGTCCTGCGTCAGATCGAGCGGGAAGCCATAGGTGTCGTAGAGCTTGAAGGCCGTCTCGCCGTCCAGCATGTCGCCGGCATGAAGCGTTTCGGTCGCCTCCGAAAGCAGGCCGAGGCCGCGCACCAGCGTCTTGCGAAACCTGGTCTCCTCGAGCTTCAGCGTCTCGGTGATCAACTGTTCGCCGCGCAGCAGTTCCGGATAGGCCTGACCCATTTCGCGCACCAGCGCCGGCACCAGCTTCCACATCAGCGGTTCGTTGGCACCGAGCAACTGCGCATGACGCATGGCGCGGCGCATGATGCGACGCAGGACATAGCCACGGCCTTCGTTCGAAGGCAGCACGCCATCGGCGACCAGGAAGGAGGACGAGCGCAGATGATCGGCAATGACCCGGTAGGACGCGACAGTCTCCTTGTCGGGACCATGCCCGATCGCGGACGAGGCGGCGTCGATCAGGTGGCGGAACAGATCGGTCTCGAAGACGCTTTCCACCCCTTGCAGGATGGACGCCATGCGCTCCAGGCCCATGCCGGTGTCGATCGAGGGGCGCGGCAGGTCGATCCGCTCCTCCTTCGTCACCTGTTCATACTGCATGAACACCAGGTTCCAGAATTCCAGGAAACGGTCGCCATCTTCCTCCGGGCTGCCGGGAGGACCACCCCAGATGTGCTCGCCGCGGTCGATGAAGATCTCCGAACACGGACCGCACGGGCCGGTATCGCCCATCGCCCAGAAATTGTCCGATGTCGCGATGCGAATGATGCGGTCGTCGGAAAACCCGGCGATCTTCTTCCAGAAACCGGCCGCCTCGTCGTCCGTATGATAGACGGTGACCAGCAGCTTGTCCTTGTTCAGCCCGAACTCCCTGGTGATCAGGTTCCAGGCAAGCTCGATGGCTCGCTCCTTGAAATAGTCGCCAAAGGAAAAATTGCCGAGCATCTCGAAGAAGGTCAGATGGCGCGCAGTGTAGCCGACATTGTCGAGATCGTTGTGCTTGCCGCCGGCGCGCACGCTCTTCTGGGCTGTCGACGCGCGCGAATAGGGCCGCTTCTCCAAACCGGTGAAGACATTCTTGAACTGCACCATGCCGGCGTTGGTGAACATCAGTGTCGGATCGTTGCGCGGCACCAGCGGGCTCGACGCGACGATCTCGTGACCCTCCTTGCGGAAGTAGTCGAGAAATGTCGACCGGATCTCGTTCACGCCACTCATGAATGCTGCCTTTTCGGAAGAGCCGCCGGCAAACCGGCGGAAATGGGCTCTGCGTTTTTAGAAGATTAGGACTTGGCCTTTTAGCCGCCGCGCCTCACCCTGTCCAGAAACACGGAATTGGTCCAATCCACGGCCTTTGCCGGCCGTTCGAACCGGCCTGTTTTCGCTGCCGAAACGCAAAACCGCCGGCACTGGGCCGGCGGTTTCGAAACGCAATAACGCGGAACTCAATTACATAAGCCTGAGATAATAGAACGCGATTATGGCCGAACTCCGGCCGGCATCGCGCACGAAGCTGTTACATGGCGCCGGATTCTTCCTCGAAACCGTCGTCTTCGCCGCGCTCAGGGCCGCCATTCTCGAGGAATTTCTCGGCGATCAGCCCGGCATTCTGCCTGATCGACAACTCGATCTCGCGTGCCGTGTCGGGATTGTCACGAAGGAACAGCTTGGCATTTTCGCGGCCCTGGCCGAGACGCTGCGAATTATAAGAAAACCAGGCGCCAGACTTCTCGACAATACCGGCCTTGACCCCGAGATCGACCAGTTCGCCGGTTTTGGACACGCCCTCACCAAACATGATGTCGAATTCGACCACCTTGAAGGGCGGCGCCAGCTTGTTCTTGACCACCTTGACGCGGGTCTGGTTGCCGACAACCTCGTCGCGGTCCTTGATCGAGCCGATGCGGCGGATGTCAAGACGCACCGAAGCGTAGAATTTCAGCGCGTTGCCGCCCGTCGTGGTCTCGGGCGAACCAAACATGACGCCGATCTTCATGCGGATCTGGTTGATGAAGATGACCATGGTGTTGGAGCGCGAGATCGACGCGGTCAGCTTGCGCAGCGCCTGGCTCATCAAGCGGGCCTGCAGGCCGGGCAGCGAATCGCCCATCTCACCTTCAATTTCGGCGCGTGGCGTCAGCGCCGCGACCGAATCGACCACCAGCACGTCGATGGCGCCGGAGCGCACCAGCGTGTCGCAGATTTCCAGCGCCTGCTCACCGGTGTCGGGCTGCGAGATCAGGAGGTTTTCGAGATCAACGCCAAGCTTGCGGGCATAGACCGGATCGAGCGCATGCTCGGCATCGACGAAGGCGCAGATGCCGCCCTTCTTCTGGGCTTCCGCAACGGTGTGCAGCGCCAACGTCGTCTTGCCCGAGCTTTCCGGCCCGTAGATCTCGATGATGCGGCCGCGCGGCAAGCCACCAACACCAAGCGCGATGTCTAGGCCAAGCGAGCCGGTCGGCACCGTTTCAATCTCGACGACCTGATCGTTGGCGCCGAGCCGCATGATCGAGCCCTTGCCGAAAGCCCGCTCGATTTGCGACAGCGCCGCATCCAGAGCCTTTGATTTGTCCACTGCCTTGTCCTCTACCAGCCGCAAAGAATTCTGAGCCATGATACATCACCCCTTGGTCGTCAATGAAGGCCGGACAATCCGTAATCCCTGCCTATTTGTACCTTTTTTGTTCTCATTTGGCAAGAGGGGTCAAATATCTGAAAAACAAACAATATCCGGATTTGTTCTTTTTTTGTCCAAGGATTCGATCAGGGATGCACCACACGTTGGGCCAGACGGCTCGGTTGTTTCGATCTGCCGAATCGCCGCCTTGCATGCGAAGCTCCGTCGCGCAGCCTAGCGCTTGTGCGGCTGGAATAACAAAGGTCATATCGCCGACATGCTGAAATCCACGAAAATACTGGCCGTAGGCGGCGCCCATATCGACCGGCGCGGCCAGGTGTCCGGCGCTTACGTGCCGGCTGCCTCCAATCCCGGCACGATGCGCGAGGATGTCGGCGGCGGCGTCTTCAACGCTTTGCGCAGCGCCGTGCGGCGCGGCGTCTCCGCGTCGCTCATGTCGGTTCGCGGCGGCGATGCCGCTGCCGACACCGTTTCGCGAGCCATCGCCGAGGCAGGCATTACCGACCTGTCGGCGGTCTTCCTCGACCGCACGACGCCGAGCTACACGGCGCTGATCGACAGTGAGGGCGAGCTGATCGTCGGCTTTGCCGACATGGCGCTCTATGATTTGGCGTTTCCCAAGCAGATCAGGCGCTCCAAGGTGCGGGAGGTGATCGCTGGCGCCGATGCGATCCTGTGCGACGCCAATCTGCCCTCTTCGGCGCTGGAACGGCTGGTGGCGCTCGCCGCGGGCAAGCCGATTTTCGCCATTGCCATCTCGCCGGCCAAGGTGGTGCGGCTGATACCGGTGCTGAAGGAGCTCTCGCTCGTCTTCATGAACCGGCGCGAGGCCATGGTGCTGGCCGGCGTCGCCGCGACTGCCACGGAGCGCGAGGTCGTCGACGGGTTGCGATGCAGCGGCCTTGTCAGCGGCGTGGTGACGGCGGGCAGCGAGCCCATGCTGGGCTTCGATGAAGCCAGCGCCTTCTCGATCCTGCCGCCGCCGCCAAGAAAGGTCGCTGACGTCACCGGCGCTGGCGATGCGCTGGCGGGCGCTACGGTTGCTGCCTTGCTGCGTGGCCTGCCGCTGCGGGCAGCTCTGCGCGAAGGCATTGCCGGGGCGACGCTTGCCATCGAAAGCGCCAACGCCGTTCCGGAGTTCACCGCGGCGAGCTTCGCGGAAGCGTTGGCTCTTGTGCCGGATGCCAGGGAAGTGGCATGAGACCGGCAAATTCATAGTGCCACGATGTTGCCTGATGTCCCGACGGACGCGCCGCATTCCGGATTGGAGACCCTGATGACCCCTGAGACCGCCCGCCCATTCATCGACATCCACGCGCCGGTGGCGCAGGCCCTGGCTGCCGGGCGGCCGGTGGTGGCGCTGGAAAGCACCATCATCACCCATGGCATGCCCTACCCCGACAATGGCGCCATGGCGGCCGATGTCGAAAAGATCATCACCGACGGCGGCGCCGTGCCGGCGACCATCGCCGTGGTTGGCGGCCGCATCAAGATCGGGCTTTCGGACGGCGAGCGCGAATCGCTGGCGATGACGGGCGACGCCATGAAGCTGTCGCGCGCCGATCTCGGTTTTGCCGTGGCGCAAGGGCGCACCGGTGGCACCACGGTCGCCGCCACGATGATCGCGGCGCATATGGTCGGCATAAAAGTGTTCGCCACCGGCGGCATCGGCGGCGTGCACAAGGGCGCCGAAAAGAGTTTTGACATTTCCGCCGATCTCGACGAGCTGGCGCGCACCCCGGTCATCGTCGTCTCGGCCGGCGCCAAGGCGATCCTCGACATCGAAAAGACGCTGGAGGTGCTGGAAACACGCGGCGTGCCGGTGATCGGCCATGGCTGCGAGACGATGCCAGCCTTCTGGTCGCGGCAGTCGCCGTTCCGCGCGCCGCTGACCTTGCACGAGCCGGAAGAGATCGCGCATTTCTACCAGACGAGGGCAGCGCTGGGGCTCGCCGGCGGCATGCTGATCGCCAATCCTGTGCCGGAAAACCATGAAATCCCGGCTGAGGAGATGGCGGGCTATATCGACGCCGCGCAAAAGGCCGCAGAAGCACAACATGTCACCGGCAAGGCGGTGACACCCTTCCTGCTGTCGAAAATCCTCGAACTGACCGGCGGCAGGAGCCTGAAGACCAACATCGCGCTGGTGGAAAACAATGCCAGGCTGGCGGCGAGGATTGCGAAGGCGCTGTAAGCCAACGTCGGCGGGACAGCACCCCCCTCTGGCCTGCCGGACATCTCCCCCGCAAGGGGGGAGATCGAATGTCGTCAACGCCTCTGCCAATCTTCAACGTTGAAAAAAGCAGGCAGACGGTGAAACCGCCAATCTCCCCCCTTGCGGGGAGATGTCCGGCAGGCCAGAGGGGGGTGCTGTCCCTCGACCGTCCCAAGGCTGGCATCACTTCCCCGCCCGCCGCCCCGCCTCATAGGCCCGCCGTGCCCAGGCCGCCATCTCGTCGGGATCATCAAACGCGCTATCTGGAACGCCCCAGTAGGGCATGGCGACCAGCTTGCCGTGGCGCGAGCCGGTATAGGTCCATTGCGTGCAGCCGGCGGCCTCGAACTCGGGCGCGCTTTGCTCGTCGGCCTTCAGCATCAACTCACCGCGCAGCACGATGGCGACGATGACACCGTCGAAATAGATGCCCTTGCCGCCGAACAGTTTTCGGATGCTGACAGGGCCGAGGCCCTCGAACAGTTCGGCGATGCGTTCATTGTCCATGCCGCGATCATGTCACCGGCGTTTGGCCTTGTCATCGCCGCAACCAAAATCATGCTGACAGGTTGTGTGAGGTCGATCGGAGTTTCCCGCCATGCCCGTCCTGCTCAAAGGGTCCTGCCGCTGCAATGCCGTGCGTTTCGAGGTGGAGAGCCACACGCCGGCGCCATTCATGCTGTGCTACTGCTCGATCTGCCGCAAGCAGCAGGGCGGCGGCGGGTTTGCCATCAATCTCGGTGCGAACAACGAAACACTGAACATCAGGGGCAAGCGCAGCCTCGGCGTCTTTCGGGCGGAGATCGAGGACGACGAGCATCCGCATTGCGAAATCTCGACCGGCGAGCGCAATTTCTGCAAGAAATGCGGGGCGGCCCTTTGGCTCTACGACCCGACATGGCCGGAACTGGTGCATCCCTTCGCCTCGGCGATCGACAGCGATTTACCCATTCCGCCAACCAAGGTGCACCTGATGCTGAAATACAAGGCGAACTGGGTGGAGCCGGTGGTTGGCAAGCATGACAAGGTCTTCGACGCCTATCCCGAGGAATCGATCGCCGACTGGCACAAGCGGACGGGCATGTGGGTGGATTAGCGTCCTTCACCCCGTTTACGGCGGGGCGATTGCATATGGGTTTTTACGAAGAGGACCCCCACCCTAACCAAAAGGGGGAGGGAACGCTGCCGCGCGCCATCCTTTTGGCGTCGAAACCTCGGGGATTTGCGGAATCAGCGCCTACCGAGTCTCCCTCCCCCTTGTGGGGAGGGATTAAGGGTGGGGGTATTCGTAGAGCGCAAGCCAGTCATATGCGATCACCCCTGCCGCTTACGGGGCTGGAAGATCAGGCCGAGGCGCGTGCTTCTGCCAGCGCCTTGAGGTCCGCCGGCTTCAACTCGACGGACTCACCGCAGCCGCAGGCCGAACTCTGATTCGGATTGCGGAATGTGAAGCCAGTGCGCAGCGTCGTCTGCTCGAAATCCATCTCGGTGCCGAACAGGAATAGCGCTGCCTCGGGCGCCACATAGACATGCGCGCCATCGCGCTCGATATGGTCGTCCTTGGTGTTGGGCTCGGTCACCAGATCGACCGTATATTCCATGCCGGCGCAGCCGCCCTTCTTGATGCCGAGGCGGATGCCGTGCGCCCTGTCGCGGGTGGCCACAATCTCGCGCACCCGGTCGGCGGCCTTTTCGGTCATCGTGATGACGGCGAAGCGTCCCATTCGTTTTCCTTCCATTCCATGCAGGTTCAAGGCCTGCCGAATGATTCCTCACCTAAAATGGTGAAGTTTTATCCCTGGCGCAAGTGCACCAGCCTCTGTCGCGCTAGTACCAGCCCACCGCCACCTGCGCCTCTTCCGACATGCGGTCGGCCGACCAGGGCGGGTCGAAAGTCATGTTGACCTCGACGCCGGACACGCCTTCGACAGCGCCGACGGCGTTTTCCACCCAGCCGGGCATTTCGCCGGCGACCGGGCAGCCGGGAGCGGTCAGGGTCATGTCGATCTTGACCGACCGGTCGTCCTCGATGTCGATCTTGTAGATCAGGCCGAGCTCGTAGATATCGGCTGGGATTTCCGGATCGTAGACGGTCTTCAGCGCCGAGACGATGTCGTCGGTCAGCCGCGCCAGCTCGTCGGCTGGAATGGCCGATCCCGAAACCAGCGCATTGGGCGCTGTTTCCGGAGTGGTCTCGGCTGCGATGCTCACATCATCCATGGTCGTCACCCAAAAAAATCATCATCCGAAGAATTTGCGCGCTTTTTCGAGCGCCTCGGCCAAAGCGTCGACTTCGGCCCTGGTATTATACATGCCGAACGATGCCCTGCATGTGGAGGTTACGCCGAAGCGTTTCAACAGCGGCTGGGCGCAATGGGTGCCGGCGCGGACAGCAACGCCCTGCCTGTCGATCACCATCGACACGTCATGCGCATGAATGCCTTGCAGCTCAAACGAGATGATGGCGCCCTTGCCGGGCGCATCGCCGAAGATGCGCAGCGAATTGATGGCGCGCAGCCGCTCATGCGCGTAGTTCTTGAGGTCTTCCTCATGGGCGGCAATGCGCTCGCGGCCGATTTTTTCCATATAGTCGAGCGCAGCACCCAGCCCGATCGCCTGGACGATCGGCGGCGTGCCGGCTTCGAAACGGTGCGGCGGCTCGTTGTAGGTGACGATGTCTTCCGTCACCTCCTCGATCATCTCGCCACCGCCCATGAAGGGGCGCATGCCCTGGAGAATGTCCTTCTTGCCGTAGAGCACGCCGATGCCCGAGGGGCCGTAGACCTTATGGCCGGTGAAGACGAAGAAGTCGCAGTCGAGATCCTGCACATCGATCGGCATATGCACGGCGCTCTGGCTGCCGTCTACAAGGACGGGAATTCCACGCGAATGCGCAATGCGCACGATCTCCTTGATCGGCGTCACCGTGCCCAGCGCATTCGACATCTGTGTGATGGCGACCAGCTTGGTGCGGTCGGTCAGGCGCTTCTCGAATTCCTCGATGTGGAAGACGCCGAGATCGTCGACCGGCACCCAGACGAGTTTCGCGCCCTGCCGCTCGCGGATGAAATGCCAGGGAACGATGTTAGAGTGGTGCTCCATGATCGACAGCACGATCTCGTCGCCCTCGCCGATGTTGGGCATGCCATAGCCATAGGCGACGGTATTGATGGCCGACGTCGTGTTCGAGGTGAAGACGATGTTGTCGGTGCTCGGCGCGTTGAGGAAACGGCGCACCGTTTCCCGCGCCTTTTCATATGCGTCGGTCGCCGCATTGGAGAGGAAGTGCAGGCCGCGATGGACGTTGGCATATTCCTGGGAATAGGCGTGCTGGATGGCGTCGAGCACCGCCTGCGGCTTCTGTGCCGAGGCGCCATTGTCGAGATAGACCAGCGGCTTGCCATAGACTTCCCGCGACAGGATCGGGAAATCGCGGCGGATCGCTTCGACGTCGTAGAAATCTCCGATCTTGCCTGGAGCGTTCATCAGGTCACCCGTGTGCCACGAACCAGTCGTCGAGCCGCGCTTCCAGCGCCTCGACGATCGCTTCGTCGTCCAGTTCCTCGATCACCTCCGCGACGAAGGCCTTCACGAGCAACCCCCGCGCGCTTTTCTCGTCGACGCCGCGCGCCATCAGGTAGAACAGATGGTTGTGGTCGATCTCGGTCACCGTCGCGCCGTGGCCGCAAATCACGTCGTCGGCGAAGATTTCAAGCTCGGGCTTGGTCGAGAACTCGCCATCGTCCGACAGCAACAGCGTGTTGCAGGCCATCTTCGCGTTGGTCTTCTGCGCATATTGATGGACGTTGATGCGGCCCTGGAACACACCGCGCGCCTTGCCCGTCACCACATTGCGGATCACTTCCGTAGAGGTCGTGTGCGGCACGGCGTGGTCGAGCACCATGGTCACGTCTGTGTGGGTGTCGCCGGCCAGCAGGTTGATGCCGCGAAGCTTGAAATCGGCGCCTTCGCCAGTCGTCCTGACCATGATCTCCTGGCGCACGAGCTTGCCGCCGGCGTTCATGACGAACAGCGTCAGTTTCGCATTCTTGCCGATATGGGCCTTGAACTGCGCCAGATGCGTCGCCGTTTCCGGCTGCTCCTGGACGACCAGCCACGTCACCTCGGCGCCCTCGTCGAGCACGATCTGACTGACCGAGCTGCTCAAGGCAGCGCCATCACCCGTCTGCCGTTCGACGATGACGGCCTTGGCGCCGGCGCCGACGCGCACGGGCAGGCGCACATGCGTCTGGCCGCCGGCCTGCAGGTTCTGCAGTTCGATCGGCTTTTCAAGTTCCACACCATCGGCGATGTCGACAAAATACCCGTCGGCGACGAAAGCCGTGTTCAGCGCGCCGATTGCGTCGTCGCTGCCATAGGGATCGAGCCCCGGTGCGATGCTGCCGTCGACCAGCTTTTCCGAAAGGCGCTGGAAGGTGACGCCTTCAAGGACAGGCACCTTCGCGTCGGACTTGCCGTTCAGGATCGACACCACGGCAGAACCCTCGACGATCGGTGCGATGGCTTTAGCCATGGCGGCCGGGTCGAAGTCCGGCACGGTATTCAGCAACCGCCGCAGGTCGGTATAGTGCCAGGATTCGACGCGCCGCGTCGGCAGGCCGTGCTTGATCGTCTCGATGGCGTCGTCGCGCTTCAGCATCACCGCGCCGTCGCCCGGCAGCAGCGACAATCGGTCGCCGAACGCGTCGATCAACGCTGTCTCGGCCGGTGTCCGCTGGGGCTGTGCGTGCATATTCATTAGTTTGACCTTGCCCTCTGGCATCTCACGCGGCTTCGCCGATCACGCCGGCATAGCCATTGGCTTCCAGGTCGAGCGCCAGCGACTTGTCGCCTGACTTGATGACCTGGCCCTTGTAGAGCACGTGCACGGTGTCGGGCACGATGTGCTCAAGCAGGCGCTGGTAGTGGGTGATGACCAGGAACGCCCGGTCCGGCGCGCGCAGCGCGTTGACGCCGTCGGAAACGATCTTCAGCGCATCGATGTCGAGGCCGGAATCAGTCTCGTCGAGCACGCACAATTTCGGCTCCAGCAGCTTCATCTGCAGGATCTCGGCGCGCTTCTTCTCGCCGCCGGAGAAGCCGACATTGAGCGGCCGCTTGAGCATCGCCATGTCCATGCTGAGCGAGGCGGCGGCTTCCTTCACGCGCTTCAGGAATTCCGGGATCTTCAGCGGCTCCTCGCCACGTGCCTTGCGCTGCTCGTTCATCGCCACTTTCAGGAATTCCATGGTCGCAACGCCCGGTATCTCCATCGGATACTGGAAGGCGAGGAAAATGCCTGACGTGGCGCGCTCGGCCGGATCCATTTCGAGGATCGACTGGCCGTTGTAGAGGATGTCGCCTTCGGTCACCTCATAGTCCTCGCGGCCGGCGAGGATGTAGGACAGCGTCGATTTTCCCGAGCCGTTCGGCCCCATGATCGCGGCGACCTCGCCGGCTTTCACCGTCAGGTTCAAGCCACGGATGATCTCGGTGCCGTCATCGACGATGCGGGCGTGCAGGTTTCTGATTTCAAGCATTTTTTCGTTTCCTGAATATATATCCGGTCAGCCGACCGAGCCCTCAAGGCTAATCCCGATCAGCTTCTGTGCTTCGACCGCGAATTCCATCGGCAGTTGCTGGATCACGTCCTTGACGAAGCCGTTGACGATCAGCGCGATCGCTTCCTCTTCCGGGATGCCGCGCTGCATGACGTAGAATTTCTGGTCCTCGGAAATTTTCGACGTCGTCGCTTCGTGCTCGAACTGCGCCGTCGAATTCTTGGCTTCCATGTAGGGCACGGTGTGCGCGCCGCACTGGTCGCCAATCAGCAGCGAGTCGCAGTTGGTGAAATTGCGGGCGTTGGTCGCTTTGCGATGCGCCGAGACCTGGCCGCGATAGGTGTTCTGCGAGTAGCCGGCGGCGATACCCTTGGAGATGATGCGGCTCGACGTGTTCTTGCCAAGATGGATCATCTTGGTGCCGCTATCGACCTGCTGATAACCGTTCGACACGGCGATCGAATAGAATTCGCCTTGGGAATCGTCGCCACGCAGGATGCAGCTCGGATATTTCCAGGTGATGGCCGAGCCGGTCTCCACCTGCGTCCACGAGATCTTCGAGCGGTCACCCCGGCAGTCGCCGCGCTTGGTGACGAAATTGTAGATGCCGCCCTTGCCCTCGGCGTCGCCGGGGTACCAGTTCTGCACCGTCGAATATTTGATCTCGGCATCGTCGAGCGCCACCAGCTCGACCACCGCGGCATGCAGCTGGTTCTCGTCGCGCTGCGGGGCCGTGCAGCCCTCGAGATAAGAGACGTAAGCCCCCTCCTCGGCGATGATCAATGTGCGCTCGAACTGGCCGGTGTTCTTCTCGTTCATGCGGAAATAAGTCGACAGCTCCATCGGGCAGCGCACGCCCTTGGGCACGAAGACGAAGGAGCCGTCGGTGAACACGGCGGAGTTCAGCGTCGCGTAGTAATTGTCGGAGGTCGGCACGACCGAACCGAGATACTTCTGCACCAGCTCCGGATGCTCGCGGATGGCTTCCGAGATCGAACAGAAAATGACGCCGGCCTGCGCCAGCTCCTTCTTGAAGGTGGTGACGACGGAGACGGAATCGAACACGGCGTCGACAGCGACGCGGCCCGATTTGTAGACGTTATCGCTGACCTCCTCGAGCTCCGAGGCATCGGTCTTCTGCACACCGGCAAGGATTTCCTGCTCCCGCAGCGGAATGCCGAGCTTTTCATAGACCTTCAAGAGTTCGGGATCGACATCGCTGAGCGAGGTCGGGCCGGGCGTGCTCTTGGGCGCCGCATAGAAATAGATGTCCTGGAAATCGATCTTCGGATAGTGGACGCGCGCCCAGGTCGGCTCGTCAAGCGTCAGCCAGCGGCGATACGCTTCCAGACGCCATTCCAGCATCCAGGACGGCTCGTCCTTCTTGGCCGAAATGAAACGGATGATGTCTTCGCTGAGGCCCTTGGGGGCCTTGTCCATCGCGATTTCGGTCTGGAATCCGTATTTGTATTGGTCGACGTCGATCTTTCGGACCCGATCGATCGTGTCCTGCACAGCAGGCATATGCGTTCTCCATCCACGCCGGGGTCAAGGCCCGACAGTTTTCAAACTATGGCACCGCCAAAACCGAACCCCAAGAGGTGCTCGCGGCGGCGTAAGTTTAATATAGTGCGCTTCGACCGGGAATTCACCCGGCCAGCATGAAACGCACGGCTCTACCAGGCCGAAAGGCCCAAATTCGTCCAACCGCTACGCGGCCCGTTCTCTATCCGCCCTACGTGCGGCAATACCCGCAAGCGCGGTGCGGAAAAGCTCAACGTCTTCCGCGCCGGTCGCCGGTCCGATGGACACCCGCAAGGCGCCGAGACTGTCGCCGTATCCCATGGCTTTCAGCACATGGCTCGGTCCGACCTTGCCAGACGAACAGGCAGAGCCGGCCGACAGCGCCACACCGGCCAGATCGAAGGCGATCTGCGCGGTTTCGGCTTTGACGCCCGCAATAGCGAAGAATGCCGTATTGGCAAGCCTTGGCGCACCGGTTCCGAAGATTTCCGCGTCCGGCACCAGCGTTTTCACGATGGCCTCGATCTCGTCGCGGCGCCGGCGCACCGCATCCATGGCCGGCAATCCGGCAAGGGCCTCGCGGGCGGCCGCGCCAAAACCGGCAATGGCAGCGAGGTTTTCAGTGCCGCCGCGATGGCCCTTTTCCTGGCCACCGCCAGTGACCAGCGGCTTCGGCATCATCAGATCCGAAGCCGCGACCATGGCGCCGACGCCCTTGGGACCGCCGATCTTGTGCGAGGACAGAATCAGATAATCGGCGTAACCAGCTGATAGATCGATCGAAACACGCCCGGCGGCCTGCACGGTGTCGACAATGAGGATACCGCCCGCCGCCTTGACAATCCCGGCGATGCGATCGATCGGCTGGATGACGCCGGTTTCGTTGTTGGCGGTGTGGATGGCGACCAGCGGCAGGCCTTCGCTCTTGTCATGACCGCCGAGCACCGATGCCAAGGCGCCGAGATCGGCGATGCCGTTGGCGTCGACACCGATCCGGGTAACCTGCGCTGCCGGGAAGTGTCCGCCATTCAACAGGCAGGGATGATCGGCCTCGGACACGTAAAGCCGGCTCATGCGCACGGTGCCGCGCCCCATCCGCCAGTCTGGTGACAGCAGCGTCGAGGCTGCTTCCGTCGCACCGGAGGTGAACACGATATGCTCCGCCTTGGCGTTGACGAGCGCCGCCACGTCACGCCTGGCGGTCTCGATCAGGCGGCGGGCCGCACGCCCCTCGGCGTGAACCGATGACGGATTGGCGGCGACGTCAAGCGCCGCGACCATAGCCTCGCGGGCCGCGGCAAGCAGCGGCGCACTGGCATTATAATCGAGATAGGCGCGTTTTGCGGCCATTTTCGTCCGTCAAGTCCCGTCAGAAGCCATTCCGATGTCGTATGGCGTTATTTCCTTGAAATTCCAAGGCGAGCCGTCCTATTTACGCGGCTTGCGGCGCGGGTGGCCGGGCTCGATGTCTTGCCACCCAGTTTTGAACAATTCTAAACTAGCTTCTAAGAAGACGCTCGCCCTGCGTCAAGGCCAGAGGAAACGTTCCAGGCACCGCGCGTTCGTATTACCAAGTGGAGTATTTTATGCCTGAGGTCATTTTCACCGGTCCTGCCGGCCGCCTGGAGGGTCGCTATCAGCCTTCCAAGGAAAAAAGCGCGCCGATTGCCATCGTCCTGCACCCGCATCCGCAATTCGGCGGCACGATGAACAACAAGATCGTCTACGACCTCTTCTACATGTTCCAGAAGCGGGATTTCACCACGCTGCGCTTCAATTTCCGCGGCATCGGCCGCAGTCAGGGCGAATTCGACCACGGCACCGGCGAGTTGTCGGATGCCGCCGCGGCGCTGGATTGGGTGCAGTCGCTGCATCCCGATTCCAAGAGCTGCTGGGTCGCCGGCTACTCCTTCGGCTCCTGGATCGGGATGCAGCTTCTGATGCGCCGGCCGGAGATCGAAGGCTTCATCTCGATCGCGCCGCAGCCCAACACCTATGATTTCTCGTTCCTGGCGCCCTGCCCGTCATCGGGCCTGATCATCCATGGCGATGCCGACAAGGTGGCGCCGCCGAAGGATGTGCAGGGCCTGGTCGACAAGCTGCACACGCAGAAGGGCATCACCATCACGCAAAAGACGTTGCCCGGCGCCAACCATTTCTTCGCCAACGATGCCGACCTGCTGCTCGAGGAATGCGCCGACTATCTCGACCGCCGGCTGGCCGGCGAATTGTCGGATCCGCGTCCGAAGCGGCTGAGATAAACAAGAAAAGAACGGACGGCGATGTACGAGCCTCCTCATTTCAGGGAAACGCGGCCGGAAATCCTGCACGGGCTGATCCGGACGCATCCGCTGGGCCTGTTGATTTCCAACGGGTCCGATGGGCCGGTCGCCAACGCTGTCCCGTTCCTGCTCGACGCGGAAATCGGGCCTAACGGCAGGCTGCGCGCCCATCTGGCGCGGGCCAACCCGCAATGGCGCCTGCTGGCCGACAATCCGGCTTCACCGGTATTGATCGTCTTCCAGGGCAGCGATGCCTATGTGACGCCGTCCTGGTACGAGACCAAGCGCGAGACCGGCAAGGTGGTGCCGACCTGGAATTATGCCATCGTGCAGGTTCGCGGCACAGTCAAGGTGATGGATGACCAGGATTGGCTGGCGCAGCAGATCGCCGATCTGACGGCGTCGCAGGAAGGCGCTCGCCAAGCGCCCTGGGCAGTGACCGACGCGCCGGAGCCGTTCATCCAGTCGCAGATCAAAGGCATTATCGGGCTGGAAATCGAGATCAGCGAAATCCACGGCAAGTGGAAGGTCAGCCAGAACCGGCCTGTGGCCGATCGCGTCGGCGTTGCCCAAGGGCTGGAAAGCGAAGACCACCAGTCGCCCGGCATGGCCGGCCTAGTCAGATCCTATGGCGGGCTGGACGGCAACTGAACTTCGGATGCTCAGGCAGCCTTCCTTGTCGGTCCGATCAGCCAAAACGTTGTCTTGCGGACCGGCAGTCCCGAAGGCATCGGCCGGAAGATGAAGCCGAGCCGGGCAAAGACCAGCCCGCAGGCCAGCGCGAAACCGCAGCCAAGGCCGAAGCCGGCGACGGTGTCGCTGGGATAGTGCGCGCCAACGAAGATACGGGTCGAGGCGATGCAGGCAGTGATCGCCAGGGCGATGTACCAGCGCCGCGGAAACAACAGCAAAGCGACCCCGAACACCGCGCCCATCGTCGTACCATGGCCGGATGGAAAGCCGGCGAAGCGCGCATCGAAAGCGAAGGGGTGCAGGGTAAGCACGCCAAAGTCCTCGTAATAGAGCGGGCGAGCCCGGCCAATCGCATATTTCAGCACATTGACGGCGATTCCCGACAGGCCGGTGGCGCACAGCACCAGAAAAGCCAGGCAGGTCCAGTTGTAGAGGAGCATCAGCGAGCGCCGGGAGAGGCTTCGCCAATCCGTCAGGTTCGCGGCGACAAGCAGAAGCGCCGACGGAATGAGATACCAGCCACCCAGGCCGAACTGGGTGAAAAAGTCGGCAGTCCGGGCAAATCCCGCCGACCACTTGCCGTGAAGCATTCCGGCCGGAGTGTCGAGACGAACAAACGCTGCCGCCGTCAGCAAAATCCAGACCAGCACCCAGACCGACCACAAAACGTTCGGGTATCTGGCCGGACGGGTGGCAAGGCGGCTTTTGGCGATCTGCATCGTATCGCGAAAATTGTCGAGCGACCGGCGCCCTACCCCAAGGAGCAGGCTCGAAACGGGCGGGCGTGATTTCACCAGCATAGGAAATTCGACCCCATTGTTGCCGTCATGGGCATCGGCGAGCCGTCACTGGGTTACACGATAGAGGCCGAGCGACAGCTTGTCTCCCGATGAATAGTTGAGGCCGTCGACCTCGGCAACGCGGTTCGCCGACTTGCCTTGCGCCGCCAGCAGCCCATTCAGTTTCTGCTCGTCGCCGACCTGCGCCAGCGCCAGGGCGCAGGCAGGATCGCCGAGCAGATGCTTGGCGACGCCATCGACATCGGTCAGGACGGTCTTGGTGCCGACCAGGAACACCAGGCTCGGCTCGTGATATTCCGCCGAAGCGAGCACCGTGGTGTCGCAAGGCCTGTTGGCCTGGAACGCCGCCTCGATCGCCGGGCTCAGCCAGATCGGCTTCAGCGAAGGCGCGATGACGCCGAACAACAGCCCATAGGTGATGCCCGCGCAAGCCGCGACGGCGCCGATGCGAGGAAGCGGAACCTGCAACTCCCGCGAGAAGGCAAGGTAGCCCGCCCCCAGTGCTGCCGCGGCGGCCGGAATGCTCCACCAGGAGAAGGTGCCGGTGAGGTAGATCGGCGCTCCGACGCAGACCGCCGCCAGGCCAAGGCTGACCACGGCAAGACCGAATGCGGTCGACCACCACAACCAATCCTGCCAGCGCCTGAGCGGCGCATTCGCCTCCTGCGGCGGCAAGGTCAGCAGCCAGCCGATCAGCAGCGCCATGCCGGGATAGGCCGGCAGGACATAGTGCGGCAGCTTGGTCGGGATCAGCTCGAACACCAGCCAGAACGGAATGTACCAGGCCAGGCAGAAACGCAACCGCGGATCGTCGCGCAGACGGTTGAGGGCCTGCAGCCCGGCGCCGACCGCGATCAGACCGAACGGCCACATGAACAAGGAATAGGTCAGCATGTAGAAGCCCGGCGGCAGGCCGTGCGATTCCTCGCCCGAGGCGACCTTGGCCATCATGTCCTTGCCGACGGCATCACTGAGAAAGGCGCAGCCGCTCTTCCAGGTGATGAGGGCCACCCAGGGCAACACGATGAGCACCACCAGAGCGACACCGCGCACGAGCTTCAGCTTCAGGAGCCAGCGCCAGTCGCGCTCGAAGGCAAACAGGGCGGCGACCGTCAGCACCGACAGGAGCGGAGCCACCGGCCCCTTGATAAGGATTCCGAGGCCTTGAGCCGCCCAGAAGATCCACGGCAAATGGGCGGCCACCGGTTCGTTGCGGCGCGATGCCAGATAAATCTGGGCGAGCGCGCCTTGCGCCGCCACGCAGCAGGCCAGCAGCATGGCGTCGGTCTTGGCGTCACGGCCCTCGAAGGCTGTGGCGAAGATAGCCGCCATTATCAGGCCGGCGGCGAGACCGGCATTGGCCCCGAACAGCTTGGTGCCTGTCCAGGCAATGCCGACGACGGCCAAGGCAATGCCAAGCATGGAGACGAGGCGGTAGACCCAGATCGGCGCCGCCGCCCCCTCGCCGCTCAGCGCCACGGCCGCCGATTGCAGCCAGTAGATGCCGATCGGCTTCTTGTAGCGCGAGGCATCCTGAAAACGGATGTCGACATAGTCGGAGGTTTCGACCATCTGCTTGGTGGCCTGGACAAAACGGGATTCGTCCCGGTCGACGGGTGGAAGGCTCGCCAGTCCGCTGAATGTCATCAGCACGCTGAACAGAAAGAGAAAGAGATAGTTCCTGTTCATCGCGGAGCTTTCCGGATCTGATCTGCGGGATGGCCCCGTCGCGGCGCCTCAGGCCCTGCCCCTGCGCGGCGCCTCAATACGCCAGCCCAAACGACGAAGCAAGGATTCGCAAACGCCATCCGCGTGGGCACCAAAACAGGAACCCGCTTTTGCTGATCGCTGGACCTTTGTCTGGCGCGCGATCAGACGCAAAACCGGAAACCACTTTTGCTGATCGCGCTTGGATGCTAAACGCCCGCGTTCATGCACATCCGAGCCACAGCGGCCGGCGCTTTCGGGAAAGAAACAATGTCCGCCTTCAAATCCGATTTCCTGCGCACGATGAGCGAGCGCGGTTTCATCCACCAGACTTCGGATGATGCCGGCCTCGACAATATCTTCGCCAAGGAGACGGTGACGGCCTATATCGGCTTCGACGCCACCGCCAAGAGCCTGCACGCCGGCTCGCTGATCCAGATCATGATGCTGCACTGGCTGCAGCAGACGGGTCATCGGCCGATCGCGTTGATGGGCGGCGGCACCTCGATGATCGGCGACCCGTCCTTCAAGGACGAGGCGCGCAAGCTTTTGACCCCGCAGGACATCGAAGACAATCTAGCCGGCATCCGCCGCAACTTCATGCCCTACCTCAAATTCGGCAGCGGTCCGAACGACGCCATCATGGTCAACAACGCCGACTGGCTGATGGAGATCAACTACGTCAATTTCCTCCGCGATGTCGGCCGTCACTTTTCCGTCAACCGCATGCTGGCGTTCGATTCCGTCAAGTTGCGGCTCGATCGCGAGCAGTCGCTGTCGTTCCTCGAATTCAACTACATGATCCTGCAGGCCTATGATTTCGTCGAGCTCTACAAGCGTCTCGGCTGCCGCCTGCAGATGGGCGGCTCCGACCAGTGGGGCAATATCATCAACGGCATCGATCTCGGCCGCCGCATGGAGGATGCGCAGCTCTATGCGCTGACGACGCCGCTGCTCACCACCTCGTCGGGCGCCAAGATGGGCAAGTCGGCTTCGGGCGCGGTCTGGCTCGATGCGGAGATGCTGAGCCCCTACGAATTCTGGCAGTACTGGCGCAACACCGAGGATGCCGACGTCGCCCGCTTCCTGAAGCTCTACACGACGCTGCCGCTGGACGAGGTGGCGCGGCTCGAACAGCTCGGCGGATCCGAGATCAATGAGGCCAAGAAGATCCTCGCCACCGAGATCACCGCCCTGCTGCACGGCCGTGCAGCCGCCGAGCAAGCCAGCGATACGGCGCGCAAGACGTTCGAGGAAGGCGCGCTCGCGGAGTCGCTACCGACCGTCGAGGTCGACAAAACGGCGCTTGAAACCGGCGTCGGTATCCTGTCGCTGCTGGTCACTGCCGGACTGGCGGCATCGAACGGCGAAGCGCGGCGGCATGTGCAGGGCGGTGCCGTGCGCCTGAACGACGAGCCGGTGAGCGACGAGCGCCGCCTGGTGACATCAAAGGATTTGAGTCCGGAAAACATCGCAAAGCTGTCTTTGGGAAAGAAAAAACACATTCTGGTGCGGCCAGTCTGAACTCGATCACCGGTACTCGAAGATCGACCTGAATATTCCAGGCGCGATCACCGACAGCGGATTGATGTCCAGCAGCGGCTTGTTGGCATTGCCCTTGAGCCGGTAAGTGACACCGATCAGGCCACGGTCGCGACCATTGCCGAGCAGCGCGCCAACGATGGGCAGTTCGCCGAAGATGCGATTGAGGCCATAGACCGGCATGAACGTGCCGGTCATGTCCATGTTGTTGTTCTGGTCGTAGAGCGTGCCCTGGAACGTCGTCCCGATGCGCGGTCCGCGCAGCACGCCATTGGCCAGTTTCAGATAGCCGCTGCCCTTGTCGATCTCGGCGTAGCCGCGTTCGAACTTCACCCGCGATGTGTCCAGCTTGCCCTTGACCGCCTGATTGAGGCTGCGGTTGTCGCCGGCCGGCGTGGTCGAGACGATGGAGGCGAGTTTCGGTTCGTTGACGACGAAAAAGTTGCTGGTGTCGACCTTGCCCTTGAGCGATCCGTCGCTCGGCCCGGCCAGTGCGAGCGTGATCGCGCCGCCTTCCATATGCTCGTAGATGTTGAGGAATCTCAGAATGGCGCCGGCGTCGGCGGACTGCATGTTGAGCGTGCGCCGGCCGGCGCCGGTGGTGTTGCTGATTGATATGGCCGCACCTGAACTGGCCGTGGCGCTGACCTTCAGCCCGTTCACCCGCGAGCCGGCCGCGCTGTAGTCGAGCTTCAGATTGGACAATTGCTCGTCGTGGAAACCGGTCAGCCGGTCGACATCGGCGCTGACGGAAATGGCATCGGAACCGGTGGTCTTGGTAGCCGTGTCGACGTCCGAAGTGAACTGCTTGATGAGCGAGCGGGCATCGAGCGCGTTGCCCGATATGTCGACCGCATAGCCCTTGCCGGACCGCTTCACCGACACGGCAACGTCGTCGCCCCTGTTCAAGGTGACCTTGCTGAACCGCGCCGACGACAAGGCGCCATTGACCAGCACGATGCTGCCGTCGACGGAGAACGTCTTTCCGTCGAGGTCGAAATCGGACAGCGTCATGGTCTCGCCGGACCTGGTCATGACGAAGGTGACCTTGGCGGGGACCCCTGCCCCCTTGCTCCAGCCCGCCCAGGGAATGTCCAGCCTGGCGTTGGTCAGGTCGGCCGAGACGTTCTGGTCGCCGCTGCCGTTCTTGTCGATCGCCACCTTTACCGTTCCGGCAAGCAGCGGCTTCAGGCCGGGCATGGCGGCGGCGCGGATCTTGTCGTCAAGCACCAGAGCCACCTTGCGGCTGCGCGCCGGCCCGTCATCCGCGAGCGGCTCTACCAGATCGAGTTCGGCCGGAATGCCGTTCAGCAATGCCTTGGCGGAGATCACCGCCTTCTCCGGATCGACCGTGATCGAACCGTCGGCATCCGTCACGATCTGGCCCTCGAAGGGCTTGGCCAAGGACATACCGGTGTAGTCGAGCGACACCAGCCAATCGAGCTTCGAACTGTCGACGCCCGACTGCAGCGGAATATCAGCCTTGACGTGGCCGGTGACGCTGCCCGACAGGTCTTCCGGCAGAATGCCGACATGGCGCATGGCGTTGATCGGCTCGTAGGATGCGAGTTCGGCGACGGCCGACGCTTCGCCGTCGACGTCGATATCGAGCGCGCCGACGACCGGCGGGCGGTTGGCCGCCTTGACCGTCAGCGTGCCGTTGCTGGCCGCCACGGTGCGGCCGCTGGGCATGTAGACGGTGCCCGAGGACAGGGAGATATCGACATCGTTGCCGTGGAAACCGACGACACCGACCGCGTCGCGTATCGGCGGGATGCGGCCGGCGGTGTCGAAGCGCGATCCCTCGATCTGGAAGCGGCCGAACACCTCATCGGCCGAAAGCGGCACGCCGTTGCCAAGCCGGCCCGGCACAACCTGGAACTGAAGGTTGGCGTCGACAACACGGCCGCCGAACAGATTGGCCAGCACCCACAGCCGGGCATTGCGCGCCGAAAACCACGGCCATAGCTGCTTGACGTGAGAGACCTGCATGTCGTGGATGTTGAACGCCAGATTGATCCCCGGCACTTTGCCGTCGACGAACGCCACGGCGGCGGTGCCAAGCATCTCGCCGGAGCCGGCGGACCGGAGCGCGATCTGCTCGGCGACCAGTTTGTGGCTCACCGTATTGTAGACCCCGGCAATCCGGGCGAGGAAGGTGAGCGCCGGCTCGGGCGACTCCGAAGGCGCAAGCGACGACCCGTCGCTGGTCAGGTCGTAGCGATAGGAGGGTTCTTCACCCACCGCTCCGCTTGCCGGCTTCGGCCCGATCGACCCGGCGAAATCGAATGTCGAGCGGCCGGTCTTCAGCAGCAATCTGTCGACCTGGATCTTGTTGCTGCCCGCAACCAGCGTCGCATTGATATCGACGTCCGCCGGCAGCAGTCCTCGCGTGCCGAGATCAAGGACAGAACCCGTCGACGACAAAGCGGCCGTCAGCCGCGATGCGTTCGCGCCGAACCCTTCCGATCCCGTCAGCTTCAGCGCGACGGTTCCCAGCTTGCCGGCAGCGGCCGCCATGTCGCCGGTATCGGCCAGATCGACGCTCGCATCCAGTGCCGTGACGCGGTGCGCCGCGATATCGCGGGAGGCGGAAGCGGCAACGGTAGCCGTCCTGCCGTCGATGTCCGCCGTGGACGAGAACTGCATGCCGCCCGGGCCTGACTGCACGACGGTGGCGTCGGTGAGCTTGACGAGCTTGATCGCTCCGGTTTCGGGCAGCACGAATTCGACATTGCGAAGGTCGATCCGGCGCAGCGAATCCTCCCGCACGGCATCGAGTGCGTGGTTGATGTTTCCGAACACCGCAGCGGACAGCTTCTCCGGATCGATGAGGCCGTCCGCATTGCGCAGGCCGGCGGTCCAGTCGCCGCCGGACGGCATCGCAGCCACGACGATGCGGGCATCCGAGATCCTGGCGCTGGTCAGCCGCACATCTCCCCACAGCAGCGGGAACAGACGCACGCCGAAGCGCACGCGGCCGGCATCGGCCATCGGCTTGCCGTCCGATGTCTTCAAGCTGACGTCGCTGACCTGGAGCGCGATGAAACTCGAACCGTCGAGCGTGATGCGGGCAGGCCCGACCGCGACATTGACATCGACGCCCGCCAGTTTCTCGAGCGCCGTTTCCGCCTCGGTGCGAAGCCGGTCGGCTCCGATGCCGGAGGCGCCAACCAGATAAACGAGCATGGCGGCCAGCAGCACGAAAGCGACCAGACCGGCGAACAGTCGCGACAGGATGCGAAAACCGCGTCCGATCGACGCCTGACCGAGCGGCGGCACACGGCAGGCGGACGGAAAGGTCCCCAGGTCGGTGATCTCATCACGCCTGAACCGGATCTTCTCGTGCTGCGGTCGCTCCTGATCCACGCAATTTTCCGTTGTACGAACTCGATCGTGGACGAATCCCCGTCCGACACTATATCGGTGTGGCTTCGCGCGTAACCTCAAACAAGGGCATCGGTATGGCTGACCTCGACGTAGGCGATCTCGCGCCGCAATTCGACCTGCCGCGGGACGGCGGCGGATCAGTCAGCCTTGCCGCATCGTCCGGCAAGCCCATCGTGCTCTATTTCTATCCGCAGGACGACACAACAAGCTGCACGCAGGAGGCGATCAGCTTCTCGCAGCTGAAGCCGGAGTTCGAGAAGGCCGGCGCCGCGGTGATCGGCCTGTCGCCCGACCCCGTCAAGAAGCACGACAAGTTCAAGTCGAAGTACAATCTGACCATCGACCTCGCCGCCGACGAGGAGCGCAAGGTGATCGAGGCCTACCATCTGTGGGTCGAGAAATCGATGTATGGCCGCAAGTATATGGGAGTCGAGCGCGCGACGTTCCTGATCGGCCGCGACGGGCGGATCGCCAGGATTTGGCGCAAGGTCCGCGTCAAGGGCCATGCGGAAGAGGTGCTCGAGGCCGTTCGTGCGCTTTGAGATTTTGCCGGCGAGGCCGGCCCGGTTTCCCTTACAACCTTACGCACGCCCGGCGGGCAACCGCTGCGGACAAGTCGGCGCTGCAAGCCTTTGTTAACCTTAATAATGTGTAGTCAAGCTGTCGTGGTGTCGTAAACGAAAGCTTGGTCCCGTGAACGTAACCGGTCAGTCCGCAGTCTTCGGCAGGCGTAAGGAGCCCCATACGGTCATCATCGCCCGGGGCAACGAGATCAGGCATTTCACAATCCGGCCGTGGCTGGCGGCCTTTATCGGCTCGGCGCTGGCCGCCATTGCCATAGGTTACCTCATGGCCACCTCCTATCTCGTCCTGCGCGACGATTTGATCGGCGCCACCACTGCGCGCCAAGCGCGCATGCAACAAGCCTATGAAGATCGAATTTCGGCGCTTCGCGCCCAGGTCGACCGCATCACCAGCCGGCAGTTACTCGACCAGCAGCTGATGGAAACCAAGGTCAGCGAACTGCTTGAACGGCAGAGCCAGCTGAGCCAGCGTCACGGCCGCCTTGGCCCGCTGCTCGAACGCGCCGAGAGCGAAGTCGGCGCAGCGCCGGCCGAATATCCGGCAGCGGTTGCGAAGCCGGACAAACGCGCCGAAGTGACCGGCAGCATCAAGGAGCCCGCGACGAATTATGCGGTCGCCAGCCTGAGCGCCGATCCCGGCGCCGGCGACACAAGGCCGTTCTCGCTGTGGTCGACCCGCTCCGATCCGCTGCCTAGCGCTTCAGCCGCCGATCGTGCCGACAAGCTCTTCGTTTCGATCAACCAATCGCTGAGATCCATCGAGAGCGATCAACTGACCCGCATCAGCACGCTTGCCGACAATGCCTACAAGAGCGCCGATGCCATCACCCAGGCGCTCGAGGCGGCCGGACTGCCCGTCGACAGCGACTTCGGCAAGGGCGACAGCGATGTCGGCGGACCGCTCATTCCGGTCGACAGTTCGATGATGTTCGACAGCAAGGTCAAGGAGTTGGACGAAGCGCTTGACGCCCTCGACCATCTCAAGAAGGAAGCGCGCCAGCTGCCGCTGACCAACCCCGCGCCGGGCCACTCCGTCACCAGCCCGTTCGGCGTGCGCACCGACCCGATCCTCGGCACCGCGGCACTGCATTCCGGCATGGATTTCAGGGCGCCGATCGGCATGGCCGCCAAGGTCACCGCGCCCGGCACCGTCACCAAGGCCGGCTGGAACGGCGGCTATGGCCGCATGGTGGAAGTCGACCACGGCAATGGTTTTGCGACACGTTACGGGCATCTCAGCGAGATCGACGTGACCGTTGGCGAGAAACTGGACGCCGGCGCCGTCATCGGCAAGACCGGCAGCAGCGGCCGCTCGACCGGCCCGCATCTGCACTACGAAGTCCGCCACAATGGCGAAGCGATCGATCCCTTGCGCTTCCTCACGGTCGGCAAGAAGGTCGCCCAGTATCTGTAAGCGATCCTGGGCTCCTGCCCCATGCGCCGATGACCATCATGATGGCTGACTAAGGCGCTCCCGTCGACAGAAACGCCGTCGCTGCCGCAACCAGGGTGGCCGCGCCGACCTTCAGCGCGGCCTCGTCGACACGAAACCGGGCATGGTGGAGCGGAAACACCGATCCGATCTCCTCGTTGCGGATTCCCAGCCGAAAATAGACCGACGGGCGTTTCTCGCTGTAGTAGCCAAAGTCGTCCGCGATCGTCCATCCGGGCGTTTTGAGGACGTTGTCGGCACCGATGCAGGCCTTGGCGCTGGCGGCAATCAGCTCGGTCATCTCGACATCGTTGACGACACCAGGTTCGCCCTTGTGGATGTCGACCTCGACACGCGCGCCGTGGCTTGTCGCTACCCCATCGGCTATCGTACGAACGCGGTGCCAGGCCCGCTCGCGGGTGGCGTCGCTGCCGCTTCGGATGGTGCCTTTCAACGTGACCTTGCCGGCGGTGACATTGTAGGCGTTGCCGCCGTTGATGGCCGTCACGGAAATCACCAGCGGATCGTACGGGTCGATCTCGCGCGAAACGATCTTCTGCAATTCGCTCACCAGGGAGCAAGCCACGGCCAACGCATCGACACCCTCATGCGGTTTTGCCGCGTGCGCCGCCGAGCCGATGACGACCACATCGAAAGTGTCGCAGGCCAGAGTGTAGGGACCGGAGCCGACGGCGATCTTGCCGGTCGGTGTGTACGGATCGACGTGGACGCAGATGGCGGCGTCGATATCGTCGAGAAGCCCCTCTTCCACCACCCGCCTGCCGCCCGACGGTTCGTCCTCCTCCGCCGGCTGGAAGATCAGGCGAACGGTGCCGCCAAAACTGTCCCGCGACTGGTGAAGATGCGCGGCGACCGCGAAAGCCATCGATGCATGGGCGTCGTGGCCGCAGGCATGCATCACGCCTGGATTCGTCGATGCATAATCGACGCCGGACTCCTCCTCGATCGGCAAGGCATCGATGTCGGCGCGAATGGCGACCTTTCGATTTGACGGCTTGCCGGTGCCGACAATATCGACGGCAAGGCCAAAGCCGGCGACGTCGCGAATGTCGGCAATCCCCTGATCCACCAGCATCTGCCTGAGATAACGCTGCGTGCCGGCCTCTTGGTTCGAGAGCTCGGGATTGCGGTGCAGATGGCGGCGGACCTCGATCATCCGATCGAGAATTCCGGCGGCGATATCGGTCGTCACGGTTTTCGCAACACCACCCGCCGTGGCCGAACCCTCAGGATTTGACATGGATCTCTCGCGGGAACTTCGTCAGGGTCTCATGGCCGGTTTCGGTGACCAGGATGGTCTCGCTGATCTCGATGCCCCAGCCGTCCATCCACATGCCGAGGATGGAATGAACGACATTGCCCGGTTCAAGCACGGTCTTGTCGCCCGGCCTGAGGCTGATCGTGTGCTCGCCCCAATCCGGCGGATAGGCAACCCCGATGGAGTAGCCGATGCGCGATTCCTTCTTCAGTCCGTAGCGCTGGATGACCTTGCGCCAGGCGGCTTCGACGGCTTCGGCTGATGTTCCCGGCCTGACCGCGTCGAGCACCGCATCCATGCCCTCGATCACCGCTTTTGCCGTGTCCGAAACATTTGTCGGCGTCTTGCCAAGCTGCATGGTCCTGGCGAGGCCGGCGGCATAGCGGCGGCAGACGCCGGCAAGTTCCAGCGCGATCGTCTCGTTTTCCCCGAACCGCCTGTCGCTCCACATGATGTGCGGCGCCGAGGCATTCTCGCCACCGAGGATTGTCGGTGGAAGCGCGGTGATGTCGCCGGCAAAATCCGGGCTGCCCGCAATCTGCGCCGCCTGGATGGCGGCGATGGCATCGCATTCGCGAACACCCGGCGCAATCACCTCGAAGGCCCGCGTGACGGCCGCTTCGGCCAGGGTCGATGCCTTGCGCAAATACGCGATCTCGGGCGCCGATTTGACCGCGCGGATCCAGTTCACCAGCAGGTCGGCATCGTGCCATTTTGCGTTGGGAAGTCCGGCGACAAGCCGGGCGTGCGCCTTGGGGGAGAAATAATAGGCTTCGAGTTCGATGCCGATATGTCTGCTCCCCCAGCCCCTGGCGACGATCCAGTTTGCGATCCAGTCCATCGGATGGCGATCGACGCGCTGAACATGGTCTTCCGGGAAGCCAACCACGTTTTCCGGCTTCATCCAGGCTGTCAGAAGACCGCCGGCCGCATCCATGGCGCGCCCGATCCAGACCGGCTCGACCTCTTCGATTGGCACGAGCACGACCTGGGGCGTATAGAACGACCAGCCATCATAGCCGGTGATGTAATGCTGGTTGGCAACGTCGTTGACAACAAGGAGCTCGAGACCGCGCTTGGCCATCTCGGTGCGGATTTTTCGTAGCCGCTGCTGGTACTCGTCGCGGGCAAACGGCAATTCGATCATCTTTGCTCCATGCTTTGTCGGATCAACGGTCGCGGGGTTCGCCCACCTTTGAAACGGTTTCGACATGGCGGCAATCAGCCAGGGCGGCGTGTGAGCAGGTCCTGAACCGAATACGTCCTCGAAGGCCTTCCCTGGAAAACTTCGTCGTGAATTTATTTTTGAATTCCATTTGACTGAATAAATAAGCAATGCAAAGCTGCGCTCTCCTAAGGGGCGCAATCATGGCACTGCGGGGGACCAATCAGGAGTTCGGGCGGCCGTACAACCGGCGCATCGTGCTTGAGTCCATCCGCCTGCATGGACCGATCGCCCGCGGCGAGATCGCCCGGCGCGTCGGCCTCACCGTCCAGACGGTGTCGACCATCGTTCGCGAACTGGAAGATCAGGGCTACATCCTGTCGCTGCGCGAAGAGCCGAAGGGGCGCGGCCTGCCGCCAGCGACGCTCCGGATCAACCCCGATGGGGGCTATGCCGTCGGCATCCACATCACTCCGCTTGGTATCAGCGCCGCCTTGATCAATCTGAGCGGCGACGTGATCGAGAGCATCTACCGCGAGGCGCCAAATGCGACGCCGGACCACGCCTTCGAGCTGATCGGGGCGATGGTGGTGGAATTGACCAGACTACGGGCTGGCGGACGGGTGCTGGGCGTCGGCATGGCCCTGCCCGGCCCATTCGACGTGGAGTCCATGAGTTTCGTGGGGCCGACCACCATGACCGGCTGGAAGGATGTAGCGCTGCGCGAACGGCTGGCGGCCTCCACCGGATTGCCGGCCTTCTTTGAAACCGATATGGCAGCAGCCGCCATGGGCGAGCGCCTCTACGGCCTCGGCGCCCAGTTTTCCGAATATTACTATCTCTATTTCGGCGTCGGCCTTGGCGGCGTCATGGTTCATGATGGCAGCGCCTTGCGCGGCGCCTGGGGAAATGCCGGCGAGATCGGGCACATTCCCGTTATTCCGGGCGGCGAGGCTTGCCCGTGCGGCAACAGCGGCTGTCTCGAAAGATATTTGTCGCTCGAGGCGCTCCGGCGCTGGAACGGCAGCGAGGCGGATTGGGTCGCCGAAGTCGCACCGATCTTTCACAACGCCGTCGCCGTCATCGAGAACCTGTTCGACCCGGAGACGGTCATCCTCGGCGGGCTGGCGTCCGCCGACCTGCTCGAAATGCTGGCTGGTTCGGCCGGAGGCCTGCACAACTCCGTCTCGGCTCGCAAGGACCGCACGACGCCCAGGGTTGTGGTCGCACGCGGCGGGCAGCATTCCGTGCTGCGCGGCGCCGCCGCCCTTGCGGTTTCCGGGGTGCTGTCACCTCGCTTCGGGCAGATGTTCGCGGCCGAACGCGAACGCGAGCGCGACCTTCTCAAAGGCAGGGAGATTGCGGCATGAGTGAACCCCTGCTGGTGCTCGACAACGTCACCAAGAACTATGGCGCGATCGAAGCGCTCAAGGGCATCAGCTTCTCGATCGGCAAGGGCGAGGTCGTGGCGCTGCTGGGCGACAACGGCGCCGGCAAATCGACACTGGTCAAGATTATCGCCGGCGGACTGGAGCCGACCTCCGGCCGAATGCTGTTCGAGGGCAAGGAGTTCCTTGCCCGGTCGCCCGCAGAGGCCAAGGCAGCCGGCATCGAGACCGTCTACCAGGACCTGTCGCTGTGCACCAATGTCGACGTGGTCGCCAATTTCTTCATGGGCCGCGAAATCACCAGACAGGTTTTCGGCATTCCCGTGCTCGACGAGCGCGCCATGGAAGCCGTCGTCGGAAAGGCGCTGGCCAGTGCCGGCACCCGCATTCCCTCGCTGCGCGCCAATGTCGAGCACCTTTCGGGCGGCCAGCGGCAAGCCATCGAGCTCAACCGGTTCGTGCATTGGGGCGGCAAGCTGGTGCTGCTAGACGAACCGTTCGCAGCGCTCGGGGTCGAACAGACGCGGCGCGGCCTCGACATGATCCGCCAGGTGGCGAACCAGGGCATCGGCGTCGTCATCATCACCCATATCATGCAGCAGGCTTTTCAGGTCGCCGACCGGATCGTGGTGATCCGCCAAGGCGTCGTGGCCGGCGATGTCGCACGCAATAAAACAAGTCCCGATGCGGTGATCAACATGATCACCGGTGAGACGCTTGCCGGTGCCGGACCGACAGGCTGAGGGACAAAGAGGGGTCCGGCTTAAGAGGAGCGAACGACATGAAGCGAATACTTCTTGCTGTCTTCGGTATCCTTGCACTGGCCTTTGCCACGCTCACGCCGGCATTCGCCCAGTCCAAGGGTATCGTCTACTATATGGTGCCGACCCTGCTGGACGAGTTTCAGACCGGCTCGGTGAGCGCGCTGGAACTGTTCCTGAAGCAGACCGGCTACGAGATGAAGACGCTGAACGCCGACAACAAGACCGACGCCCAGCAATCGCAGATGAACGATGTCATCGCGCTGAAGCCGGCGGCCATCATCCTGGCGGCAGTTGACTTCAATGCACTGAAACCGTCGATCGAGGCAGCCCGCGCCGCCGGCATCCCGGTGGTCGAGTTCGACCGCCAGATCACCTCGACGCCATCCGACTTCACCTCTGTCGCCGGAACGGTCGAGATCGGCTACGTCGCCGCGGACCAGGCCGAGAAGCTGCTGAAAGCCAAGAACGGCTCGGTGAAGGGCAAGGTTCTGCAGGTGCTCGGCGATCCCGGCGATCCCTATACGCTCGACATCCAGAAGGGCTTCGAGGAGAAGATGAAGGCGTTTCCGGACGTCAAGATCATCTCGCTTCCGGCCATGCAATGGGAAGCCAGCAATGCCGGCACAATCGTTGCCGACCAGATGTTGGCAAACCCCGACATCGACCTGATCTTCAGCCATGCCGCGCACCTTTCGGTCGCCGCCGTCGCCTCGCTCGAGGCAGCCGGCAAGAAGCCGGGCGACGTCATGCTGATGAGCTCGAACGGCGCTCCGGTCGGCCTCGACCTGATCCGCAAGGGCTGGCTCAACGCCGAAATCGAGCAGCCGCTCTACGCGCAGGCCGCGGCTGTCGCCATGTTCATGGACAAGATCGTCAAGAAGCAGGAGATCAAGCCCGGTGAATACGACGTGCTCGGCTTGAAATCGACCGTGACCAAGGAAGCCTGGGGTCCGAACATCAAGATCCCCGGTGCCGCCATCACCAAGGAAAACGTCGACAATCCGGCCTTCTGGGGCAACCAGAAGCCGCCGACGGACACCGTCAAGTCGGTCGAATAGTCATTGAAAGCGCTCCGGGCCGTAACGGCCCGGAGCCTGCCCCTTCACACCGCCGCGTCCGAAAGGATGCCGTGGCGAATTTGAATCCGCGCCTTAACCCGACGAAATCGAGTTGATTTCGCGGGGCGCCAACCGGATCAGCCCATGAACCCGCGCACACGCAAAGCCCTGGAGTTCGTACTCGACAACCTCGTCTGGTTCATGCTGCTGTTCGTGCTGGTGGTCTTCTCCATCTTCGTCCCGAACTACTTTCAGCTCGGCATTTTCGCCAACATCATCGAGGCTTCCAGCGTGCTCGGCGTCATGTCGATCGGCCTGGCGCTGGTGATCATCGCCGGCCACATGGATTTGTCGGTCGAATCCGTCGCAGCGCTCAGCGCCATGGCGGTCGGCATCCTATTCTGCTCGTCGGGCATCGGCATGGGCGTGCAATTGCATCCCGAATGGCTGATGGTTCCGGTTTCGCTGCTGCTGGCGCTGGCCGTCGGTGGCCTCATCGGCGCCTTCAACGGCTATCTGGTGGTCAAGGTGAAGATGAGCGCCTTCATCATCACGCTGGCGTCCTACATCTGGGTGCGTGGCCTCGTGCTGGTGATTTCGGGCGGCCGCTCGGCACAGGACCTGGCGCCGGCCATCCGCTGGTTCGGCATCCAGCGCCTGATCGGCTTGCCGCTGACCGCCTGGATCGCGGTTGGCTGCTTCGTCGTCTTTTCGCTGATCATGGCCAAGACGCCGTTCGGCCGGCATCTGGTGATGATCGGCGGCAACGAGACGGCGACCTTCCGCGCCGGCATCCGCGTCAACCGCAATCTCATCATCGCCTTTGTTCTCGCCGGCGCCATCGCCGGCCTCGCCGGCTGGCTGCTGGCGATCCGCACGTCGGGCGCCACCGCCAATCTCGGCGTCGGCCTGCTGTTCAACGCGTTCGCCGCGGTCGTCATCGGCGGCGTCAGCTTGAAGGGCGGTGTCGGCACCCTGCCCGGCGTCTATGCCGGCGTGCTTTTGCTCTCGGCCATCAACACGGCGATCAATTTGATGGGCCTGCCGGCCAATTTCACCCAGGTGATCCACGGCCTGCTGGTGCTGGCGGCCGTGCTGCTCGACGCCTTCAAGCAAACCATCCGCCAAAGACTCGCATGACAGGACGGCTCGCATGACCAATCGGTTACAAGACAAGGTAGCGCTGATCATCGGCAGTGCCCGCGGCATCGGCAAGGGCATCGCGCTACGCTTTGCCGAGGAAGGCGCGAGGCTGGTGCTCGCCGACACCGAGGTCGAGGCCGGGCAAGCCACCGCTGGCGAGTTGGGCGTCCCCTTCATCCGCACCGACATCTCGCAAATGAGCGACGCCGAGGCCGCCGTGGCGCTGGCGCTCAAACTCCATGGCCGCCTCGACGTCATCGTGCAGAATGCCGGCATCTATCCCTGGCAGCTGATCGAAAACACCAGCGGCGACGACTGGGACCGCGTCATGGCGGTCAATCTGCGCGGCACCTTCAATGCCAGCCGCGCGGCCCTGGTGCCGATGAAGGCGCAAGGCTTCGGCCGCATGCTCTACACCTCGTCCATTACCGGCCCGCATGTCACCAGCCCGGGCCATGGCCACTATTCGGCCAGCAAGGCCGGCATCAACGGCTTCATCCGCGCCGCCGCACTGGAATTCTCCGGCTACGGCATCACCGTCAACGGCGTCGAGCCCGGCAACATCCTGACCGAAGCCATCGAGCTGCATCGCGGCGCGGCTTACATCAAGAACATGGAGGACTCCATTCCGCTCGGCCGCCTCGGCAGCCCACGCGACGTCGCCAACGCCTTCCTGTTCCTCGCCTCCGACGATGCCAGCTACATCACCGGCACGACCATTGTCGTCGATGGCGGGCAGTTGCTGCCGGAGGGCAATGATTTTCGACTGTTGCCACCGTGAGTGCAGCACGAACCAGACGACTCGGTTCCGTGTCTGGGAACAGTTGGAATGGACTATGGAATGGTGGGCGATGACGGGCTCGAACCGCCGACATCTTCGGTGTAAACGAAGCGCTCTACCAACTGAGCTAATCGCCCGCTCCGGGCCGGACCTTTAAGCGGTCAGGGTCCGCTTCGCAAGGCCAAATGAATGCAGGACGCCCTGGTTGGATGCCGGTTTTGCCAACAAAACGCCGGCTGTCAAAAAACCTTCTCCTGTTTGCTGTTATGCTGTCCTGTCGCGCTTGACACCCGGTGGCGAACCCCTTATCCAGCGCCCCAACGACGAACACGGCTGACACGTGTTCGCCATGCGCGGGTGTAGCTCAGTTGGTTAGAGTGCCGGCCTGTCACGCCGGAGGTCGCGGGTTCGAGCCCCGTCACTCGCGCCATTTCTCTCAAGGGTATCAAGCTCTTGGCTTCAGAGAAATGTCGACATTGATTGTCAAAAATATTGTCTTGCAAGAGACCTGAGGTCACTCAGGTCCTTTCGGCCCGTGCCTACGTCTGCCCCGCAAGATCACCCCCTCCCCAGTAGTGCCTCGACCTCCTGCAACGTCGGCATCGACGGTGCAGTCCCCGGTCGCGTCACGGAGATACCGGCGACGGCGCAAGCAAAGCGCACCGCCTGCAACGGCTCCACGCCCCGCGACAACGCCGCGGCAAGACCACCATTGAAGGCATCGCCTGCCCCGGTGGTCTCGACCACGGCGCCCGCACTGACGGCGGGAACATGGTCGGAACGCTCCTTCGAATGCAAAAGCGCGCCCTTGTCACCCAGCGTGACGATGACCGTGCCGACACCCTTTTCGAGCAGCTTGTCCGCGGCGGCTCGCGCCTCGTCGACTGAGGATACCTTCATCCCGGTCAATTCCTCCGTCTCCGTCTCATTGGGCGTGAGGTAGTCGCACAGCCTGTAGATGCGGTCGGGAAGCTTTGCCGCAGGCGCCGGGTTGAGGATCGTCGTCACCCCTGCCCCACGCGCGATCTCCAGCGCCCGCATGGCTGCTTCGATCGGCTGTTCGAGCTGGGTGACGAAGACGCCGGCACCGCTGATCAGCCCGGCATTGGCTTCGATGTCGGCTGGTGAGATCAGCATGGCGGCACCGGGGCTGACGATGATGGCGTTGTTGCCGGTGGTCTCCTCGACGAAGATGTAGGCGGCACCGGTGTAGCTTTCCGGCGTGTCGATGACGGCATTCTTGACGCCCGCCTGCGCCCAGGTCTGCCTGGCCATGTCGGCGAAGGGATCGACGCCGAGGCGGGTGAGGAAGGTGACGTCGGCGCCGAGCTTCCCGGCGGCCACGGCCTGGTTCGAGCCCTTGCCGCCCGGCCCCAGCGTGAAGGATGTGCCGAGGATGGTTTCGCCCATGCGCGGCTGCCGCTGCGCCCTGTAGGCGGTGTCGGCGACGAACACACCCAGGATGACGACCGGCTTCATGACGACCGGCTTGCCCGAAGCCATGCCGCTACTCCGCATCCGGCGGCACGACGCCCTTGCGGAAGGCGAAGCAGCCGTAGAAGCGGCGCTCACCTGTCTGGATCACGCAATAGGCCTGTTTGGCGCGCTCGTAGAAAGCATAACGCTCGACCGCGATCATCGGCCACGACTTGCCCTCGGCGTTGTCGACCTCCTTCTGCACTTCGCTTTGCACGGGCGGAATCTCGTCCGGCTTGCCGACAATCTCCATGCGTGCGGCCGAATCATCGACGAATGTGTCGAGCGGGTAGAGCGACAGCACCGCCTTGACCACTTGCGCCGCCGAGGCATCGATGCGCAGCACGCGGCCGAGCGCCGTCTGGCGCGCCACCGAATCGGACGGAAAATTGGTGTCGGCGATGATCAGATCATCGCCATGCCCCATTGCCCGCAATGCCTGCAGCACGTCGGCATTGAGCAGCGGGTTGATGCCTTTGAGCATGGTATTCCTCGTGAGTTGGGATCAGAGACGCTTGCCGGTCTCTGCGTCGAAAAGGTGGATCTGATCGAGCCGGGGCTTCAGGGTCAGCGTGTCGCCGGGCTTGAAGTCGTGCCGCTCACGAAACAGCGCCACCATCTCGCCGTCGCCGAAGCGCAGGAACACCAGCGTTTCCGAGCCGGTCGGCTCGACCACCGAAATCTTCGCTGGCACGCCATCGGGATGGATCTCGAGATGCTCCGGGCGCACGCCATAGACGACAGCCTGGCCATCCTGCGCTGCATTGCCTGGTGCAATCGGGAACAGCGTGCCTGCAATGTCGACACCGGGCCTGGCACCCTTGCGCATGACGCCCTTGAGCAGGTTCATCGAGGGCGAACCGATGAAGCCGGCGACAAACAGGTTGGCCGGTCTGTCGAACAGTTCGAGCGGCGCGCCGACCTGCTCGATGCGGCCGTCGCGCATGACGACGATCTTGTCGGCCATGGTCATGGCTTCGATCTGGTCGTGGGTGACGTAGATGGTAGTGGTCTTCAGCCGCTGGTGCAGCTCCTTGATCTCGGTGCGCATCTGCACGCGCAGCTTGGCGTCGAGATTGGAGAGCGGCTCGTCGAACAGGAACACTTGCGGATTGCGCACGATGGCGCGGCCCATGGCCACGCGCTGGCGCTGGCCGCCGGAAAGCTGGCGGGGATAGCGCTTCAGATAAGGGTTGAGGTCGAGGATATCGGCGGCGCGCTTGACCCGCTCGGCGACCACGGCCGGATCGGTTTTCCTGAGCTTGAGGGCAAAGGCCATGTTCTGCTCGACCGTCTTGTGCGGATAGAGCGCATAGTTCTGGAACACCATGGCGATGTCGCGCTTGGCCGGCGGCAGATGATTGACGACGCGGTCGCCGATGGCGATCGTGCCGGCGGAGACGGTCTCCAACCCAGCCACCATCCTGAGCAACGTGGACTTGCCGCAACCCGAAGGGCCAACCAGCACCACGAACTGTCCGTCTGCGATATCGACGCTGACTTCGTGCAGAACCTTGACCGTTCCAAAGGCCTTGGCCACCTTGCTGATCGCGACTTGCGCCATATCTCCCCCATCGGCTCCATTAGCCGTAGGCGCAGAAGCTACCCAACGCGACCTGCCAGGGCAAGTCGGTCTCTTATAGATAAAAACCCGCTCTCGTTGACACGGCGTTTGGTTGTGAGAATAGTGGCAGGCGCTGGTCAAAATGTCGGTACCCGATCCGCAGGGAATTTCAATCGACGCAGGGTGGGGTCCTGCCTAATTCGTTTCCGAACCGGGGAGCATCCTTGGCGCTCCAGCGTCCGACAGTTGGCCGATTTATTCACACTGATGTTCTGGGAGGAAATAGGCGATGAGAACGGGTCTTTACGAGAAACTGGTTCGTGCCGGCGCCACAAGGCGCGACATATTGAAGGGCGCGGCCAGCATGGCCGCGATCGCAGCCGCATCCGGCGCCGGACTTGGCGCCTTGACGCGACCGGCCTCCGCGGCAAGCGAATTGCGCTCCAAAATCCTGCAGATCCCCGGCGTCGGCAAAGGCCAGCCGACGGACGCCGATTTCCAGAAGGTCGGTGAACTCTGCCTCGAGGCGACCAAGGCCAACGTCAAGGAAGGCGAATTCGCCGGCGTCGAGCTGACCTTCATGGGTCTCAACAACCAGAACCTGCACAATGTGCTGTTCCGCGGCTTCCTGAAGCCATGGGAGACCTATACCGGCGCCAAGATCAACTGGATCGACCTGGCGCAGGCCGACTACAACGCCCGCCTGCAGCAGTCGATCGCCACCGGCACCGTCGATTTCGACATCATCGAGATGGGCGCGCCGTTCGAAGGCGATGTCTGCGGCAAGGGCCTGACCTCGGAAATGCCGGATTGGGTCAAGGACCAGATCGACATGAAGGACGTCGTGGCCTATCTGCAGCCGCCGGTCGGCACCTGGGACGGCAAGCAATACCGCGTGACCGTCGACGGCGACGCGCACAATTTCAACTACCGCACCGACGTGTTTACCGATGCCGACCTCGCCAAGGCCTGGAAGGACGGCGGCGGCGAAGGTGAATGGGGCGTGCCGAAGACCTGGCAGCAGGTCCAGGCGGTGACGAAGTTCCTCAAGGGAAAGAAACTCAAGGACCAGGACGTCTTTGGCTATCTCGACGCGCCCAAGGCGTGGGGTGGTTTCGGCTTCTATTTCCTCGGCAGCCGCGCTAGCGCCTATGCCAAGCATCCGGACGACAAGGCCTGGCTGTTCGACGCCGACACGATGAAGCCGCGCGTCAACAATCCGGCCTGGGTGCGCGCCATCCAGGACGTCATCGACGCGCTGCCGTCCGAACCCGCCGACCAGATCAACGCCGATCCGAACACGACCGCCTTCCAGCAGTTCCTGGCCGGCACCGGCTCGATGGTCACCTGGTGGGGCGACGTCGGCTCCAACGTCAAGACCAACGACTCTTCCGTCGTCGGCGACGTCACCGGCTTCTCGATCCTGCCTGGCTCGGACGATGTCTACAATGCGAAGACCGGCGCCTGGGACAAGCTCGCCAGCGGCCCGAACTATGCGCCCAACTGCGCCTATCTCGGCTGGGGCGTCTATGTCATGGCCCGCGTCGATGCCGACGAAAAGAAGAAGAAGGCGGCATGGTCCGCCGCCGCTCATCTCGGCGGCAAGGACCTGTCGATCTGGACGGCGATGTATCCATCGGGCTTCCAGCCTTACCGCAACTCGCATTTCGACATTCCCGAATGGGTGGCGGCCGGCTACGACGAGGCGTTCATCACCTCCTACCTCAAGTCGGAATCCGACAGCTACAACCATCCGAACGCGGCGATCGAGCCACGCATCCCCGGCATCTTCCAGTACTACAGCGCCGCCGAGGACATCCTGGCCAACACTTTCGCCGGCAAGATGAAGGCGCAGGAAGGCGCCGACGCCATTGCGGCGGCCTGGGAGAAGCTGACCGACCAGATCGGCCGCGACAACCAGATCAAGCTCTACAAAGCTTCGCTCGGCATGTAGGCTGGCCTATGAACCGTGGGGGGGCGGGCCCCCCCGCCCCCATTTTAAACGCAACACCGCGGCGCGGCGCGTAAAAACGGCGGGCTTATTTGGTGGAGCGACATAAGACCCGCACCACAAGGCCGGCGGAGCCGGGCCATGAC